>QBZS01000095.1:0-2009 GCA_003279355.1 SAR116 cluster bacterium AG-335-N04 | reverse complement strand
TGGTCATTTTGCATCTTTATGGAATAAAATGGCTCTTAAACTTGGAATTAAAACTGAGTTTTTAGAAACTGACTGGAGAAGAGGTGTTGAGCCTGAAAAGTTGTTTGATCGATTAAAAAAAGATATTGATAAAAAAATAAAAGCTGTTTGTGTTGTACATAACGAAACATCTACTGGAAGTATTTCAAGGATAAATGAAGTAAGAGAAGCAATTAACTCTGCAAGTCATAACGCATTATTGATGGTAGATACAATATCTGGCCTAGCTTCTTTAGAATACAAACATGACGAATGGGGTGTTGATGTGACGGTATCAGGATCTCAAAAAGGATTGATGTTACCTCCAGGATTGTCCTTTAATGCAATATCTGAAAAGGCTCTTTTAGCCTCAAAAGAAAATAGAATGAAAAGATCTTATTGGGATTGGAAAGAACAAATTAAATCTAATAAATCAGGATCTTTCCCTTATACACCAGCAACTAATCTTTTATATGGCCTAAAAGAAGCTATAAATATGCTTCACGAAGAAGGGTTGGAAAATGTTTTTAAGCGCCATGATAGGCACGCAGAAGCTACAAGAATTGCTGTTAAAGCATGGGGATTAGAAGTTCTTTGTAAGGAAGCAAAAGATTATTCCAGTGTTTTAACGGCTGTTAAATTACCTGAGGGTCACAATGCTGACGGCTTGCGAAAAATCATACTCGAAGAATTTAATATGTCGCTTGGAAATGGTTTGTCAAAACTAGCTGGTAAAGTATTTAGAATTGGTCATTTAGGAGATTTCAATGATTTAATGTTAATGGGAACATTAAACGGAGTGGAAATGGGACTTTCTTTAGCTGGTGTACCTCATCAAAAAGGAGGTGCTAGTAGGGCTTCTGAATATTTAACAAGTAATATTGTAAAATGAGTAAAATCAATTTTTTTCATGGTTTAATTAATTCTTTATTTGATAAACCAATTAAAAAAAAATCCTTTAATTTTTTTTCAGAAAAGAAACAACCTTTATCTTCTAAAGACATTATTGAAAATGTTGCTTCTGCTAGAGGTGAAGTTTCGGCTCTTGAATATGCAGAATTATTAATGCAACATTGTGAGCAATTAAACGATAAAGATTTAACTAATTTCTTTAGATTAATTAGGGATAATTTCGATATTTCTACGTTGGAACTTTCTAAAGCCATTGATCAATATGTGGTTGGTGGTAATTCAGAAAATTTAATAAATTTAATGAAACTTTCAGAACCTAAAAGGCGTGAAATTTTTAGAAGATGTAATGGAATATCAAAAGGAACTGTAAGATTAGTCAATTTAAGAAAAAGATTGTTGGGTATTTTAAAAAAGAATCCTGAACTAAACGCAGTTGACTATGACCTCGTCTACTTATTTAAAAACTGGTTTAATAGAGGCTTTCTTATTTTAAGGCCAATAAATTGGGAAACCCCAGCACACATACTAGAAAAAATAATAGCTTATGAAGCAGTCCATGAAATAAACTCTTGGGAAGAGCTCAGATTACGATTAGCTCCTAAGGACAGAAGATGTTTTGCTTTTTTTCATCCAGCAATGCAAGACGAACCAATTATATTTGTTGAGGTTGCTCTAATGAATAATATTCCATCCAAAATTAAAGATGTTTTAGAAGAAGAAAGACAGTTAATTGAGCCACATGAAGCAAATGTTGCAGTTTTTTATTCTATATCAAACTGTCAAAAAGGATTGTCTGGTATATCATTTGGTAACTTTTTAATAAAGCAAGTTGCTAATGATCTAAAGTTTGAGTTTAATAATATAAAAAAATTTGTAACTTTGTCCCCAGTTCCAGGATTAAGAAATTGGATTAAAAACAAAAATCCTAAATTTGAATCAACTTTGGAAAAATTAAAGAAATCTGAACAATTTTTAAAAATCAAGCCTTATTTAATGAGATATGCAGGAGACTATTTTTTAAATTCTGATAGATCTGACGGCATGCCTAATGATCCAGTTGCAAGATTTCATTTAGGTAA
>QBZS01000094.1:0-2092 GCA_003279355.1 SAR116 cluster bacterium AG-335-N04 | reverse complement strand
ATTCGTTGAAAAATTTGGCTGATTAAGGATTAAATTTGTTAATAAAAGGGATGATTTGTTTAGGATGGTTTTATATTTTTGTAGTATACGCAAATATTAAGGAATTGATATAATTTAACAATTGTGAATTATTTAGGCTGACGCATCAATCATTATTAATATGCAAATATAGAAAAAAGCAAATACAAAAACTGGTGCTGCGTTTGATATTTGTTTATTACTTTTTTGTGCAGGCTTTTTCCAATCTGCTGGCATGTGATCTCTATCCCATGCATCACGTCTTGTATCTTTTTTACGTTGATCAATGTGTATTTTTCTTGGGTCTACTTTGTAATCTTCTTTCATGTTCAACCTTTTGACTTACATGTTTTGCAGAAATTATCATATTTTCTGAATTATAAAATAAAGATAATTTTTTGTTATTCTATCTTAATCATCATATTTTGTTATATTTTATAGAAAAATAATCTTTTGGTCTAAAAATTAGTCTTCAATTTATGGAGAGAGCCATTCTCCTTGCCAATTAGACGTCTTTTTGTAATAAGCACGTATATGTTTAACCCCTAGAAGTAGTAGTTGAATTGATTGTACATCACATACTAAAACGGCGAAACGTTTCTGATCTGGGGCATAATCATAGGCAAGGGGGCTTCCTATGACAGTACCAGGTCTAGGAATAGTTCCATAAGCGATTCTGGAGCTAGTTGGAACATCTCTCCAGTAAGGAATAGTAATGTCGCCAACCTTAACTTTAACAACAACGTCCATCTGAATTTGTAATTGGACTTTTGGTAGCCAAATGTGAATCCCAGCACGAGGGTTCTCCTCGAGGTCCAATATTTTTGAAGAAGCGGTGTCCGTGTGAAACTCTATCTGATTATTTTTCCTATCACTTCGCCTCAATACTATCGTGCGAGCATTTGGGAAACCATTCAAACTTGATGTTACAAAAGTAGGGTACCTTGCGGGCGATTTTTTGTCAGCCTTTCCTCGAGAAATCTGTACCCAGCCAAAGTCCAAAAAATCGTCTAATTTTTGAAAAACTTTCATTTATATAATATTTAAATATGACAATTTAGTATGAGTTACTTTTAAGATAATAATCCATTCTATTTATTGAACGTACGTTAAATTTAATTTTTTTTCCATTCCGAATTATATCAACTTTAATTTTTACGCCGTAATTTCCAGAATTCCAGACAGTTTTATAAAAAGATTCTAAATTATTAACTAATTGTCCATTTATTCCTGTTATTACATCGTTTGGCTTTATTCCGACTTTATAAGAAGGTCCATCTTTACTAACTTTAGTAACAACTATTTTACCACTTCTATCATCTGTAGATAACCCAATATAAGGATTAATATTAGAAGTTCTACGACCATATTTTACTAAATCTTTCATGATTGGTTTTAAAAGATTAATAGGAACAAACATGTTTCCCGGAGATATTATCTCAGGGCTTACAGCATCTCTAATAAAAAGTGAACCTATACCTACTATTTCACCTTGGGAATTAATTAAAGGTGCTCCTGCCCAAGCTGGATTATTTGGTAAAGTGTAAATAGGTTTCTCTAAGTAATATTCCCACCAACCAACAAATGGCCTTCTAGAAACCATTTTAGCTAATGAACCAATCCCCATAGTTGGTGAAGGAAGTATAAAAATATGATCGTCCATTTTAATGTTACTTGAGTTACCTATTTTTAGAGATTTTAATTTTGTAGGAACTATAGGTGAAACTAAACCAAAACCAGTCTCAAAATCGTACGCAATTAATCTCCCAGGTATTTTTTTTCCATTTAGTAAGCCAATGGTGATTTCGCTCGCCTCAAGAACAATATAGCCAATTGTAAGTATATTTTTATTATCAATTACTACTCCACTACCTTGTCTAACAGATCCAAGACTTTTTGAAGTTCTTGCTTCATTAGGAATTATTGAATGAATACTAACAATTGAATTATATAAATCATTGAGTTTCTCTTTTTTCAAAATAGTTTCTTGAGCGTATATATTAACAGATATTAGGAAAAAAAATTTATAGAAAAAAATTATTATAATCAGGTTCAACCTAGACAATCTTAAATA
>QBZS01000093.1:0-2185 GCA_003279355.1 SAR116 cluster bacterium AG-335-N04 | reverse complement strand
TTGCTAAATTCATGATTTTGCCTCCAACGTGATAATGTTTCTTCTCGAATACCAATTTGCTTGGCAATAAGTGAAGCTTTTACACCAGAGGCAATCAAATGAACGGCAATAAGTTGATTTTCATTGAGTTTTATTGACATTTTTTATTTCTCTGGCTTATGACCAAGAAATCCTCGATGTTTTTTTCTTTCCTCAATTGCCTGATTAAGCTCAGTCTCATCCCAAACAATTTTATTATATCCTAAGGGAAATGGCATAGGGATAATATTAGATTTAGACCATCTAACGACTGTTGAAGGGCTGATGTTTAGTTTTCTTGCTACATCTTTTTTGCTTAAATATATAGATTTCATAACAATGACTCCCACTGAAATTAGGTTCAAATTTTTTGGAAACATCGTCGCTAGATTTATTAATCTATTTCGAAGCATAGCATGTTTACATGCGCGTAATCACTCCTTAGGTTTTCGCCTGGCTGTGATTTGAGCCCACAAAAAATTGTGAGGTAATATATTTAAATTATTTTAACACACTCTCTTGTATCAAACAACATTAAGCTAAGTTAGATATCAAATATTTCTCCCAATCATTCATAATTTTTTTTCTTTGCTGAGTTAAATCTGTCCTTAAATAAGCTTTTTCAACTTTGCTTGGTAATTGATGGGCAAGACAAAACTCTATTGCATGATGCTGATAATTTCCTGTCTCTTCTGCCCAAGTTCTAAAGGTAGCTCTAAATTCATGAACAGTTATTTTTAGCTGAGGAAATTGTTTTTTTAAGAAGACAAGCATAGCTCCATTAGAAATATGTTTTCCCGTTGTTCTGTTATGAAAAACATGTTCATGATTATTTTTTTGCTTCATAAGGTTGATGATGTTGATGGCTTCATCTGATAAAGGAACTTTATGTTCAATGCCAGTCTTCATTTTATGCTCAGGTATCGTCCAAATCTTTTTATTAAGGTCAAACTTCTCAAACCTAGCTTCAATAACCTCTTTGGTTCTTGTAGCTGTTAGAATAAGCAACCTAAGGGCATATACAGTTGTTAAATCTAATTCGCTTACAGCTTGATAAAATTCACTAATTTCGTTGTGTTTGAGGGAGGCAAAACTTTTAACTTTATGTATCTTATAAGGGTCAGGCATGACTTCTTGTAGCCCACCTTTCCATAAGGCTGGATTATCCTTAACATACCATTTTTTTATTTTGGCAAACCCAAAAATTCTAAATAATCTTTGTTGAAGTCTTCGAGCAGTCTCTGTTTTAGATGACCAGATAGGTAATAACAGCTCATGAACATCATCCGTATTAATATCAATCAGAGGTTTTTTATCTAAATAAGGTACAGCGTAATTGGTTATGGTGTTCCGCCATTGTTGTTCACTTTTGGGATTTCGCCATTCTTCCTTTTTCTTTGCAGAAATATAAAGGTTAGCAATAAAGGAAAACTTTTTATTTTGTTGTTTTCTTAAGACCTCTTGTTTTCTTTTATCCTCGATAGGGTCTATTTTATTAAGAACTAAACGCCTATTATCTTCAGCTTTCTGCCTTGCGTCTACAATTGAGATTTCTGGGAAGGTTCCAAGACCCATTTCTCTTGATTTATTATCTATACGATAGCGATAGGACCATTTACCCCTTCCTTGGCTTAAAATTGAGATATACAGCCCTTTTCCATCATGATGCTTGCCATTAGTTAGATGTAATAATTGTTTGTGTTTTAGTTTGTGCATGTCTTGCTCCAGTCTACAACTTGGTCCACAAAGTGGATTGGTTAACGATGAATTACACTGAAATATGAAAAAGAGGTCTAGTCAATATAATCAAGGCACAGCCTAGGTTTGTGACACAGCATGACATAACAAAGTTATATTAATGGCGGAGAGGAAGGGATTCGAACCCTTGAGAGGCGTTAACCCCAACACGCTTTCCAGGCGTGCGCCTTAAACCGCTCGGCCACCCCTCCAAAAAAATAGCATTTTACATCAACAAATTTTAACGAGCAAGTTAATATAAGCTATTATTTTATTGAAATTGAAATTATAAGTCTTAAATTAATTTTCAATTAAACTTTTAGGATTTTAAAGTTGATAATAGGAAGAATTTTAATACTTTTAGGCATAAGTTCTTTTATTCAAACACTTATTAGCAACTACTTTGATATAATTTTACAAATTGGTAATA
>QBZS01000092.1:0-2247 GCA_003279355.1 SAR116 cluster bacterium AG-335-N04 | reverse complement strand
TGCCAGACTTACTTGTGTCCCGTCACTTCCATATTTAAAACAAGGATAAATATGCTCGTCTCCAGAAGCCATAACCAAAAAATGTTCATTAATTCCTTTTAAAAATTCGTAATTTTCAACATAACTGACAAAATCCCAACTTCCTTCTTTAATCCCTATGACGTTTTTTAAATTAACTAATTTATTAAGAGTTTCTTTTTTGTAGGAAAGGTAACCGGAGTTGATACTTGACTGATATAAAAAAATTGGTCCCTGTATGTGATCAGATATAATTCTATGATGTTCATAAATCATTTCTGAACTTATACCTTGAGACCATGAAAAGGGAGGAAAAACTAAGATTGCATTAGCACCGTTTTCTAACATTTCTTTTGCGACACGAGCTGCTTCTTGTGGATCCTCAAAATTAACACCTGAAATAATTAAAGAACTATTCTCAATATTATCTTTTACAATTTTTAAAATTTGTATTTGCTCATTGGCACTTAGTGTAAAATTTTCGCCAGCATGCCCATTTACCAACAAACCTCTTATCCCTTTTGTGTTAGATATTTCCTTGATATGTCGAACTAGGTTTTCTGTATCTATAGATTTATCAACTTTAAGAGGCACTATGTTAGCAGCATATATTCCTTTAAAAATTCTATTCATTTATAAAAACCTCTTTATATCAAATAAACTTAAATCTACATCTTCTCCCATAATTTTTTTTGCCAATAATTTTCCCATATATGGACCACTTGTATAGCCAGAATGAATAGACCCTATGACATATGCATTGTTAAAATCTGGTAATTCACCAATAATAGGCATTGCATCATCCGTTTCTGCTTCAAGTCCTAACCAAACTCTAGCTACCCTAGAACGCTTTAATTCTGGAATTGCATGACATGCCAATCTAATATTTCCTATTAAATTTTCAGACTTTGTTGCAGTAAAATTTTCTTCAGCACTACCTATTCCTGGCCAACCACCGCCAATAAGAACGGTTCCATTTTTAAATTGTTTAAGAGACAGCTTTCCATTTGCAACTGTTATAACAGTATCCATAACTTTAGGCATCCTTTCGCTCACAATTAATTGTTGTGGAAGGCATTTGATATTTACTTTTATATTTAATAATTCAAGAGCTTTATTTAGATGAACACCCGTAGCAAATATTAATTTTTTTTGAGATTAATTTTTCACCAGTTTTAGATAAAATGGTATGATTATTTTCTGAAAATTCAATTTTAGTAACTTCAAAATTCTCTAAAATTTTTACATTGTGTTCTTTTAATGCTTTTGAATAAGCAAAGCCTGTTTGGTTAGCACTGACATAACCATCCATTGCACAAAATGCAGCACACCTTATGTTTTTATTTATATTTGGATCAATTCTTAAAGCTTCTTTTTTAGAAATTATTTCTATGTCAGCTCCATATTCTTTTCTAATTTTAGATCTTTGATTTAAAAGTTTTTCCTCGTCTTCTGTAAAGGCTAGGCAAAGACCATTTCTCTGTTCCACTTCTATATCTTTGGACAACCATTTATTTGTACTCATCCATAGCTCCCACCCTTTTTTTGCATATGGTATTAACTGTGCCCTAGTCATATGCATTGTAAGAGTTCCGGCATTTACTCCCGAAGCACCTCTACAAATTAAATGTTTGTCTAATAGAGTTACATTTACCCCGTTTTTAGCTAATTCTAAAGCAGTAGAGGCACCATTTATACCTCCACCTATTATTGCAATATCAGTTTTACTCATAATTATAAAGGAGCCGCTTCTATTTTTGTAATTTCATTATAATCAAACTCACCAATAGCTCTGTCTAATGGTACAGGTCGTATTGGAGATCTTCCCGTTAAGTAGCTAATATCCTCAATGTTACATTTTAATTCTTCTGCAACTACTTTCGCAACAGAGTATTGGCAAGTTCTTCCTTGACAGGGACCCATTCCAAATCTAGTCCAAGATTTAAGTTGATTTAAATCCTTAGCCCCATTATCAATGGCCTCTAAAATATCTTTTTTGGTAATATCCTCGCATCTGCATAAAATCGTCTCATCTTTTATATTATTTAATAATTGGGGAGGGATTGAGTTTAATTTTGCAATTGCTTTTGCAAACAATTCATATTTATTTAACCTTTTAACAATTTTCTTGGTTTTAATTTTGAACTCTTTTTCTTTAATTATTTTTTCGTCATATAACAAAGCCAAGCTTGCGAGTAGTCCTTTGTCTTTTGCTGCTATAGCTCCAGA
>QBZS01000091.1:0-2287 GCA_003279355.1 SAR116 cluster bacterium AG-335-N04 | reverse complement strand
GAAAATTTTTTATTCGATTTCGACACTTCGTTTATAAGTAATTACTAATTAAAATAATTTAACAGTTGCCATAATCCTGCCTCATAAAGTAATTAAGAATAATTACAATATATTGGGGTTGATTTGTCTAATTATTTAAATTTATCATTTTTTAAGGTTTTAATCTTAATTTATTCTTTTTTTATTTCTAATCTCCTTGCTGATGATATTAGAATAAAAATTAATTCAGGTCAGGTTGAACCTTTACCAATAGCCATTGCTGACTTTACTGGAGAAGAGGGCAAAGCAAATGAAATTGGTAGACAAATTGCTGAAGTAATATCAAATAATTTAGTTGGATCTGGTCAATTTAAAGCAGTTGAAAGTGCAGCTTTTATAGCCCCTCCAACTAGTCCCTCAGTTAGACCAAACTTCACAGATTGGACACCTTTAGGAATTAAAGCTTTAATTACAGGATCAGTTAAAAGTATTAATGAACAACAGATAGAAGTGGAATTTAGATTATGGGATATTATTGCTGAAACTGATCTTATAGGATTAAGATTAAGTGTTGACGCTCAAGCTTGGCGAAGAGTTGCTCATATAATTTCTGATGAAATCTTTGAGAGATTGTCAGGTGATAGTGGTTATTTTGATACAAGAATAGTTTATGTCGCAGAGTCTGGCCCTCAAAATAAACGCTTAAAAAGACTTGCTATAATGGATCAAGATGGTGAAAATCATCAATATTTAACTGATGGAAGTTTTTTAGTTTTAACTCCTAGATTTTCACCAACAACACAGGAAATAACATATTTAGCATATTTTAAAAATGAACCAAGAGTATATATTTTTAATTTAGAAACAGGGGAACAAGAATTATTAGGCTCATTCCCTGGTATGACCTTTGCTCCGAGATTTTCTCCATTTGGTGACAAAATAATAATGAGTTTAGCAGAAAAAGGTGTTACAGACATCTACACTATGAATTTAAACAATCAAGAAGTAATTAGGCTTACAAACAGTTCTTCAATAGATACATCACCAAGTTTTTCACCTAATGGTAAAAAAATTATTTTTAACTCTGATCGTGGTGGTTCACAACAAATATACATAATGGATGCCAATGGAAGAAATGTTAAAAGAATTTCATTTGGAAAAGGTAGATATGCAACACCAGTATGGGCACCAAAAGGAGAATTAATTGCATTTACGAAAATGCTTAAGAATAAATTCTACATTGGTGTAATGTCAGCAGACGGATCTGGAGAAAGACTTTTAGCTGAAGGCTATTTAGTCGAAGGTCCTACTTGGGCACCTAACGGAAGAGTTTTAATGTATTTTAAACAAGAGGCCCCCATTGATGATGGGAGAAGTTCTAATGTAAATTTATATAAAATTGATATTACTGGTTTTAGAGAAACAAGAGTTATAACGCCCAGTGATGGTTCAGACCCGGCTTGGTCTCCACTTATACCGAATTGATTGATATCATATTTAAAATGTTGAATTTTAAATTTATTTAGTTTAAGGTTTACAAAATTTTAGAAAGTTATTTGAATTAGCTAGTTTAAGGAGTTTGAAATGAATAAGAAAATTATTTCTTTAATAGGAGCTGTGGCTTTACTTTCAGCTTGTGAAACAGCATCTCAAAAAGTAGTTACCGGCAGTGCAGCATCGTCTTCAAGCGGATCAACTTCTTCCTCAACTTCAAGCTCAGTTGACAAAAAGATTAGCTCAGTTGATAAAAAGAAAAGTTTATTTGCCCAAGCCAAGCAGACTGCTGCAGATAAATTAATTGCTGTTGGTGATAGAGTTTTATTTGACTATGACTCAGCTAAATTAGATTCAAGTGCTAAAATACTTCTTGATGCACAGTCAAGGTTTCTAAGAGCAAATACAGATTTAAATTTTATAGTTGAAGGTCATTGTGACGAAAGAGGCACACGTGAATACAACTTAGCTCTAGGTGAGCAAAGAGCTACTGCTGTAAGAGATTATTTAGTTATACAAGGTATTGATCCAGATAGAATTAAGGTTATTTCTTATGGGAAAGAAAAGCCCGCAGTTGTTGGTTCAAATGGTATGGCTTGGTCAAAAAACAGACGTGCCGTAACTGTTATTGATTAATAAAAAATATCAAATTAATTTTGTATTCTATATCTGTTATAAGATATAATTACATAGAGATAGTAATGTTTAAATTAAGATATATACTTATATCAATTTTTTTATTTATTTATATTGTACCTGTTTATTCTCAGACTATAGAAGGATTAAAAGATATTGTATCTTTTCAACAAGAAAA
>QBZS01000090.1:0-2384 GCA_003279355.1 SAR116 cluster bacterium AG-335-N04 | reverse complement strand
TTTTTTTATTAAAGACCACATTAAGAAAGTTTAATATATTACAGGTTGAAATATTTGAATGAAGCAATATTTGGAATTGTTAGATTACGTATTAAAATACGGAAATGTAAAGGAAGATAGAACTGGAACTGGAACCAAATCTGTTTTTGGTTGGCAAATGCGTTTTGATTTGAACAAAGGATTTCCTCTGTTGACTACAAAAAAACTACATTTAAGGTCAATTATCCATGAACTTTTATGGTTTATAAGAGGTGATACAAATATATCTTATTTAAAAGACAACAATGTATCGATATGGGATGAATGGGCTGACGAAAATGGAGATCTTGGACCTGTATACGGTAAACAATGGAGAAGTTGGAACACACCTGATGGAAGGAAGCTTGATCAATTATATGATGTAATTAGCGAGATTAAGAATAATCCAAATTCAAGAAGAATGATTGTATCGGCTTGGAATCCTTCAGATGTTGGTTCTATGGCATTACCACCTTGTCACTGTCTTTTTCAATTTTATGTAGCTGACGGTAAATTATCTTGTCAGTTATATCAGAGGAGTGCAGATATTTTTCTTGGTGTTCCATTTAATATAGCATCTTACGCAATTTTAACTCATATGATAGCAAATGTATGTGATATATCAGTTGGTGATTTTGTGCATACTTTTGGAGATGCTCATTTATATAAAAATCATTTTGAACAAGCTAAAAAACAATTATTAAGACCAATAAAAAACAAACCAGAAATAAAACTTTTGAAAAAACATACCGAAATAAATGATTTTGTTTTCGAAGATTTTGAAATTATTAATTATGACCCTCATCCTCATATTTCTGCTCCGGTAGCCGTATAAATGATAAGAAAAAAAGATTTAAAAAATCCTATTGTTTGTATTGTTGCTATGAATCAAAATAGAGTCATTGGAGATGGTAATGATTTACTCTGGCATTTACCTGGCGATTTAAAAAGATTAAAAATAATCACAATGGGTTCACCGTTGATAATGGGAAGAAAAACTTGGGACTCAATTGGTAGGCCTTTACCTGGAAGAGCAAGTATAGTTCTGACTAAATCTCTTTCTTGGAAAGCGGAGGGAGCAATTGTAGCAAATTCCTTCGAGAATGCCATTGCAGAAGCTAATATTTGGATCGAAGCCAATAAAAAAATGGGAAATAAAGCCGTACAAAATAAAATATTTTTATTTGGTGGCGCTCAAATCTATGAGATTGGTTTAAAGTATTGTAATACTATCGAAATGACCAAGGTAAACTTTTGTGCAGTATCAGGATCGAAGTTTCCAAGATTAAAAGAAAATGATTGGAAAAAAACAAAACTTGAATATTTTGAAGCAACTATTAATTCACCCGAATTTAGTTATTGGCATTATACTAGGATTATTTAAAGATGATTATTAAATAATTCTCGGACTAGGTTTTCCACCTAGTTCTATTGTTTTTATTATTTGAGAACCAATCTCCATATATTTTTGTGAAATAATGCTGTTTGGTTCTTTATGAACAATTGGATTTCCATCATCAGACGACGTTCTTAAGCTTATATCAAGAGGAATTTCATTTAAAAAAGGCACACCTAATTTTTGAGCTTCAGCTTTAGCTCCACCATTTCCAAAAATTTCATGTCTAGTGTCGCAATTAGTACATTGGAAATAGCTCATATTTTCAATTATACCCAGAATAGGAACATTCACTTTTTTAAACATGTTTAGACCTTTTCGGGCATCTATTAATGACAAATCTTGGGGAGTAGAAACAATTATTGCACCAGACAATTTTACTTTTTGAGAAAGTGTTAATTGAGCATCACCAGTTCCTGGAGGCATATCTATTATCAAAATATCAAGCTTTTGCCAATCTACATCTCTCAAAAGTTGTTCAACAGCGCTCATTACCATAGGACCTCGCCAAATTGTCGCAGCGTCTTCAGGTAATAAGTAGCCAATGGACATTGCTTGTAAACCAAATGCATTATGTGGAATAAGTTTTTTTCCGTTACTTTTTGGCTTGTTGGATATACCTGTTAACTTTGGAAGGCTTGGTCCATAAATATCAGCATCTAGAATACCTACATTATACCCTAATTTTAATAGTGATAAAGCGACATTAATTGCAGTAGTTGATTTTCCTACACCGCCTTTTCCACTTGCGACTGCAATAATATATTTTGCAGGTCTTAAAGGGGCATTTCGTGAACTATTATTCTTTTTTTTTGTATTATGAGCAGTCAATATAATTTCTACTTTATCAACTTGTTTGATTGACAATAATTTTTCTTGAACAAAGTTTTTGATTTGCTGAGCTTCTTTTAATTGTTCAGGTAGAAGTTCAAGGGCAAAATGAACTTTATTGTTTTCAACATTTAATCCA
>QBZS01000089.1:0-2413 GCA_003279355.1 SAR116 cluster bacterium AG-335-N04 | reverse complement strand
TCATGTTAACTTTTTCCAAACAATCCAGATGGTTTTATAATTAATATAAGTGCCATCAGAATATATATTAACATTGATCCTATTGAAGAACCTACCGAAGTTGCGTTTGCGGGTTCCATGAATACTTTTAATAGCTCCGGTAAAAAAATACGTCCAATAGTGTCAGTTACTCCGACTAATATAGAGCCTACAAGAGCACCTTTAATTGATCCTATTCCTCCAATTACTATAACAACAAAAGCTAAGATTAAAATTGGTTCACCCATTCCTACCTCGACTGATTGGATAGCTCCAATCATTGCTCCCGACAACCCTGCAAGTGAAGCTCCTATTGCAAATACAATTGTGTAAAGTTTTGAGATATCAACACCTAGGGCTGATATCATTTGACGATCATTTTGCCCAGCTCTAATACGAATACCTAAACGTGTCTTTGTTATTAGAATATAGAGACCCAAAGCAATTAGAAAACCCATAAATATTATAAACAATCTATATTTAGAATAAATTATATTATCAAAGATAGGTACTGTACCATTAAGTATATTTGGGATATTTAGATACAAAGGAAATGCTCCAAAACACCACCTCACTCCTTCTGAAAGTAACAATATTAGAGCAAACGTTGCTAAAACCTGGTCTAAATGGTCCCGTCTGTACAAACGTCTTATAATTATAATTTCAATTAAAACACCTGCAATTGCTGCTCCAGCAAGACTTGCTAGTAATGCTAACCAGAAAGATTCAGTTAAGGCTGCAATTAATGCCGCACTAAAAGCTCCAATCATATAAAAGGATCCGTGGGCTAAATTTATTAGACCCATTACACCAAAAATCAAAGTCAAACCAGCAGACATAAGAAACAACATAGTTCCAAATTGTATACCGTTCAAAAGCTGTTCAAAAAATAATATAAGGGTCATTTAAAGGATTATTAGTCTTAGGTGATTTCATTAAGAAATCACCTAGACATTATATTTACATCTTACAATTAGAAACATATGCATTTGAATGATCTTTTAGTCCGACTGACACGATTTTATTAGTGAGGGTTTTACCTTCTTTAATCACTTCACGAACATAAATATCCTGAATTGGATGATGATTTTTATCAAAACTAAATTTACCTCTAGTGGATGAAAAATCTGCCTTTCTAAGGGCGGCTCTAAATTTATCCATGTCTTTAATTTTAGCCTGAGACATTGCTGATATCAAAAGTTTACCAGTATCATAACCTTGAGAAGCATATAATGAAGGAAGTCTTCCATATTCACTTTTAAAGTCACTTACAAATTTTTTGTTCGTAGCGTTATCTATATCTTTTGACCATTGAGAGGTATTTTTAACACCCAATGCTGCGTCGCCAACAGCTTTCAATATACCTTGATCAAATGAAAATGCAGGACCAACTACAGGAAGTTTAATACCTGATTGAGAAAATTGCTTCATGAAACCAATCCCCATTCCACCTGGAAGAAAGAAAAACACACTATCTGCACCTGAAGCTCTTATTTGTGCAATCTCTGCCGCATAATCTTTTTGTCCTAACTTAGTGTAAATTTCACCAGCTAACTTACCTTTGAAAAATCTTTTATACCCTGTAAGCGCATCTTTACCTGCTGGATAGTTAGGAGCAAGAATAAAAGAATTTTTGAAACCAGCAGAATTAGCATAACCACCCGCTGCTTCGTGTAAATTATCATTTTGCCAAGCCACATTAAAATAATTTTTATGACAACCTTTTCCTGCTAGTTTTGATGGACCAGCATTAGGTGACAAATAAAACTTACCTTGATTAACAGTTGCTGGTACAACTGCCATTGCCAAATTGGACCATATAATTCCAGTAAGAATATCTACTTTGTCTGACTGTATCATTTTATCTGCTAATTGAACTGCAATATCCGGCTTGCGTTGATCATCCTTAATAATTACTGATATATTTTTGTTGCCTTTTACAGCAAGCATAAAACCATCTCTAACATCAATACCTAAACCGGATCCTCCACCTGATAAAGTAGTAATCATTCCAACCTTTACCTTATGCCCATCAGCAAATGTTGAGGAAGCCGCCATTACCAATAGCGCTCCTAAAGTAGTTGTAAACTTTCTCATCTTTTACCCCCTAGTTAACCTTTAAAATAAGAATTAAAAAATACATAATTATTCTCTTAAAGGCAAAGTAATAAAATTGTTTTAGCTAGATGATTTAAAAATCTATATCCATTCCATTAATAGAAAAAGTCTTACCGTTAAAGCCTTTATCCATTTTTTCAATCTCAGTCATGTTTTCACTGTCTACTCTTTTGTAAGGGTTTTTCTTCATTTGCTGTAAGCGGCTTTCTTTTTTTGAAATGTTGATATCTGATTTTTTAAATTTCTTTTTTACCCATTTTATCATTTTATTTATACA
>QBZS01000088.1:0-2424 GCA_003279355.1 SAR116 cluster bacterium AG-335-N04 | reverse complement strand
AAAATTCTTATAGATTGATTGGCCTTCTGACAATAGAACCTGTATTTTTTCTAAATTTAAGTGGTTATCGTGCATTTTATTTATAGGCTTTTCACTTTCCCAGTTTATTAGACTTGGAATAATACCATTTAGATGAGATTGATCTGCTAAAATTCTAGTGTTAGTGCCTGGCATAGCAAATTTCCATTTATACTCACCTCGTGACGCTTTAAAAAAAGGTTCATAATATTTTAGGATTTTTATATCTACATTTTCAATAACATAACCTATTACTTGGGGTGATTTTCTTAACTGAGATTGTAATTTCAGACTATCTAAATTAAACCATCTTTTAGAATTTAAATGTCCACAGTTGGGATCTATTGAAATAACTTCTAAGTATACTCTCTTACTTATCTTAACTACCCTATTATGTGTACCCATATCTCTATGGTAACCAATATTACTTAGCTTAACATTTAACTTATTTTCTACGTAAGAAGTTCCCTCATCCAAATTATTAGCTGCTATAACAACATGATCTAATTTATGCATTAATAAAATTATTTAAATCTAGCATATTTGGAGCATCTGTTATCCATCCACCACCTAAAACATGGGAATGATCTTTAGTATTATAAAATACGGCCGCCTGCCCTGTTGAAACTCCAAATTGAGGTTCATCAAAATCTAATTCAGAAGTACCAGTTTTAAAATCAACTTTAATTTTTCCTACAACTGGATTTGAAGTATTTCTTAATTTTACTAAAATTTTAAATTCTTTATTATGGGGTTTATCTATTATCCAATTACATTCTGTAATTTTAATTTTTTTACAAGCCAAATAATCTTTAGGGCCTACTATCACCTGATTTTTTTTGGCATCCAAGGCAATGACATATAAGAGTGAATTATTGTCATTAACTCCTTTTCTGCCACCAATTCCTATGCCCTTTCTTTGTCCTATAGTAAAATCAATGATACCATTATGTTGACCCAATTTTTTTCCCTCAATATCAACAATATCTCCCATATCAATACTTCCTGGTCTTAATTTACGAACAACATCTGCATACCTTCCATCTGGAACAAAGCATATATCTTGACTGTCTGGTTTTTCTGCAACATCGAGATTATATTTTCTTGCTACAGACCTAGTTTCTTTTTTTGTTAATGAACCTAACGGAAATCTTAAAAATTCAAGTTGACTTTTTGTTGTTGCAAACAAAAAATATGACTGATCTTTTGAAGAATCTATTCCCTTATACAAACTTGGAGTACCGGTATTTTTTCTTCTTCTTATATAATGTCCAGTTGCCATAGCACTTGCACCTAATTTTTTAGCCCTATCAAGCATATCTATAAACTTAACCGTTTGATTACATCTAACACAAGGAATAGGTGTTTCTCCTCGAAGATATGAATCAGCGAAGTCTTCCATTACTTGATCTTGAAAAAGATTTTCATAGTTTAATACATAATGTGGAATTTGAAGTTTATTTGACACTAATCTAGCATCATTTATATCTGATCCTGCACAACATGCTCCCTTTTTTTGAAGCGCCTTACCGTGATCATACAACTGCATAGTTAAACCTACTACATCAAAACCCGCTTCAACAAGTAATGCAGCCGTGACAGAGGAATCAACTCCTCCGGACATAGCCACAACTACTCTATGCTCAGATGGATTACCCTTTAAATCCATATCTTCAATTACTTGGTCAATGTTAGTCATCAACCTTACTCTTCTGGTATAGTCATTCGTAGACCATCCAACTCATTTGAGACTTCTATTTGACATGAAAGACGTGAGGTTGATTGCAAACCCACAGCTAAATCTAACATATCTTCTTCATCAGGGTTAGGGCCACCTACAATTGAGAACCAATCTTTATCAATAATTACGTGACATGTACAACAAGAAATAGAACCACCACATGTGCCCTCAATTTCTAAATCATTATCTCTAGCAACTTCCATTACAGACAGTCCATTTTCTGCTTCAACAGATTTTTCAGTTCCTTCTGAGTCAACAAATATAAGTTTAGGCACCTTTTACTCCAAAATTTATTAATATTTATTTTAAATCCAGCCAACATTCGGCCAAGTTATCTAATTCTTCGGTGGTTATCAAGCCCTCTGATTCTAAAATTGTATCGTTTGGTGGAAATGACAATCTAATTGAATTTGATGCAAGATCTTCGTAACCCATTGCACTAACTACATGACTTTTACTTATTTTACCAGAACTACAAGCTGAACCTGAGCTTACTGAAAATGATGCAAGATCTAATTTCATTAATGCTAAATCACCAGGTATATTTGGTAAAGCCATAAGTAAGGTGTTGCTTACCCTATTACTATTCTGCCCAAAAAAAATTGTTTCTGGTCTTATTTTTTTAATTTTATTACTTAGATAATCTCTAAGGTATTTCACTTGAT
>QBZS01000087.1:0-2527 GCA_003279355.1 SAR116 cluster bacterium AG-335-N04 | reverse complement strand
CAGGCCACGGAAGAAGTTCTGATGCAATGGGTTTGTCATCCATATCGAATTGGGTTAATGACCTACATGAAGCAATTGAAATTGGAAGTAGAATTGGTCAAAAAGTAATTTTAATTTCTACTTCAACTGGCGGCACATTAAGTGCTATTTCGGCATTAAATGGAAATCTTTCAAAAACAATATTAGGATATATATTTATTTCACCGAATTTTGGTATTAATCATCAATTTGCCAATTTAATTTCATGGCCGTATTCTGAATATTGGTTGCATTTACTTATAGGAAAAGTAAGAACTATCAAACCTAGAAACGAATTAGTCAAAAAGTTTTGGACATTATCATATCCAACAAAGGCTCTTATACCTATGGCTAGATTAGTCAAAGAAATTAATAATGAAGACTTTAGTCATGTAAATAATCCTGCTTTATTTTACTTTTCAATGGATGACAAAGTTGTTGAACCTAAAAAAACTGTCAAATTTAGTAAAAATTGGGGAGGTAAAACGAAAACCATAAATGTAAATATGTCAGAGTTTGACGATAAATATTCACATGTAATTGCAGGTGATATTTTATCACCTCAACAAACAAACATTGCCCGAAAAAAAATGGTTGAATGGATAAAAAGTTTGCCTAATTAAGATTCAGTTATGTTTTTGATAATATTTCTTCTACAAGTTTTTGTACTCTAAAAGCCTCATGAATCGTTGCTAAACTATTAGGTTTATTGTTAATTTTAAGAACTAAGTTGTCAAGTTGCGCTTTTAAGCTTACTGCCCTTGGATCTTTAGGTTCTTCTCTAAGAGGAATAAAATTGTTACCACTGGATACTGAGTCTTTGTAGAACTCAGATACTTTTCTGCTATTTTTAGACCCTTTAATTGTAAGTTCCTGTCTGTCTGGTTGCATACCACCAACACTTGCAAAAATATTAACGGGCAAACCTTCTTCATTTTCTAATTTAGCAAATATAGAAGTTTCACATAACGTTATGTCAGTAGGGTAAGAAGATTTTGCCCATATTAATTTAAGAGGACCTATAACTCGTTCAGTGAAAAAAATAAAATGAGATATAACCTCTCTTGTCATACCACCCTCTTTTTTAAACCTAAGCCAATCAGCTTCTTTTTGCCACTGGCGAGGCCAAGATGAATATGTAACTATTATGTCAACACCTAACATTTCTCCCATTTCGTCATTATTTTTGCTTTTGAGTATATCAGCTAGAGCAACACCTGCAGCTTGAGTAAAATTCACAGCTATTGGAACATCATAATTTTGGAGCTTTTTTATAAAATTTTTACTTTCTTGAATTTTAATACCGAATGGTTTTTCTAAGAAAAGAGCTTTACCCATTTGAACAGTTTTCATAGCATAATTTTCTCTTACAGAAGGAGGGCATGCTAAATAAACTAAATCCGCATTCTTTATTGCTTCACCTGCATTTTTCATTATTAAAGATTTACTGTCATGTTTGACAGCATTTGCACATGCAATAGGGTTTGGATCCCATAAATAATCTGGGCTGAATTTTTCGTGTAACCTCATATGCTTCATCATACGAGTACCCATTATACCCAAACCAATAATAGCCACACTGGTTGTCATTTAAGTTCCTTTTTAATTATTTAATTACAGTTATTTAAGCGGAAATGTTGAAGTGGCGTGGCATAAAATATCATCTTTATTATTTTCTGAATATACTTTTGTCTCACCAATTGCGATAGTACTTCCAAATCTTTGAACCACACTTTCAATAATAAAATAATCTCCAAATGCAGGACGTATAAAGTTATTATTTTGTGAAAGTGTGCCTCTCTGTGATTTTAAGGATGTGTTCATTGCAATTGACATAGTTGTATCAATAACAGACATTATCACCTGCCCAGAGAGAGCACCAGTGACAAACTGATATTCATTTGAGTTTTCTAACCTAGCTACTACCCTTCCCTCTTCTATTTTTAAAAAAGATAATTTAAGTTGTTTTACATAGGGAGCAAAAATAAAATCATATATTCTTTCAATATTATCAATAGTAATAGTTTCTGTTGGTAATTCATTTTTCATGAGTTTATCCTTGAATCGAAATATTACAAAATTGTAGCAAAAATTTATTCATTATGTCTCAGAAAAGATTCAGTCACACCAATACCAGCAGCATCATAGGCATCATAAATTTCATCTGCACCAGACGATTTTAATAAATCTGGATTACCCTGAGATCTTGTAGGTACTATTATTCTTCCTTTAAAACCATATTTTCTAGCCTGTTTTACCGACCAATTTTGAGCATGAAACTCAGGCAAGGCAAGGATAATAGTTGTTAATTTACCAAACCTTAATTTAGACCAAAAACCTGGGTCCTCGGCATCTGCAAAGGATACTCTTTTTCCTTGTTTCAAAAGATCTAGAGAAAGGTCAGTGTTAGCGTCAAAACCCACCACTTTAATATTATTTTTAGATAAATTTTCAAAAATTGCATTACCAATTCGGCCCATACCGACAATCATTACTTGAGCTTCACCAC
>QBZS01000086.1:0-2638 GCA_003279355.1 SAR116 cluster bacterium AG-335-N04 | reverse complement strand
GGTTTTTGATCGTTGGCGTATAATCCCTTCGATGCATATCTACCATTATGGTTCTTATGAAGTAACAGCTTTAAGACGTCTAATGGGACAATATGGTATTAAAGAATATAAAATAGATACTCTCCTTAGAAACCACGTATTTATAGACCTTTACAATGTTGTAAGAAATGGCGTTTTAATTGGAGAACCAAGTTATTCAATAAAAAATGTGGAACGTATCTATCGTGAGAAAAGAGAAACAGAGGTTGCAAGTGGTGGTGACTCAATTGTCGTTTATGAAGAATGGCGTTCCTCCCCAGATGGGTTGACATGGCAAACATCAAAAGTTTTAAATGCTATTAGGGAATATAACATTGACGACTGTAACTCTACTCAAGAATTAGCTGAATGGCTAAGAAAAGAACAGTCATCTCATAAAATCAAACATCTAAAACACATTTCAAATGATGCAGAAATAGAAGATGAAGAAGAAACTGAATTAACAAAACTTCGAGAATATCTTTTAAATGAGGCATCAGAAGAAAAAGATGATAATAAAAAAAATGTTATTCAAAATTTAGCCTGGATACTTGAATTCCATAAACGCGAAAATAAACCAACTTGGTGGCGGTTATTCGACCGTCTTGGCTTAACTGAAATAGATCTTCTCGACGATATGGATTGCCTTGTAGGATTGAAACGAACGAAAACTAAAGCTTTTCTACCTTCTCCTAGAGCAAAAAACTATGTCTACGAATACTCATTTGATCAAAATCAATCCTTTAAAGGACTATCTAAAAGCTACTATATACTTGGAGAAGAAAAATTTAAAGTCATAGCATTTGATACAAATTTAGAAGAGGGTGTAATAAAACTTCAATCAAAGATCAGTCCCCCTAATAGAATTACTCTTGTACCTGATCAATTTGTCAGTCCCGATCCAATACCTAATGCAATTCAGGACGTTATTGGGAAAATTATTAAAAGTGACTTTTCTTCTTCTGCAATCGTAGATTTCTTGTATAGAAAACCACCTAGTTTTATAAATGGACGAAAGAATTCTATTATAGAAGATGGCTTAGCAGGCAATAAGTTTATCAATGAAATTGTCAAAGTTGCGAATGAACTTGATAATAGCTATTTGTGCATTCAAGGTCCTCCTGGAGCAGGGAAAACATTTACCGCTCGTCATATTATCGCTGACTTAATCTCCAAAGGAAAAAGAATTGGTATTTCCTCAAATAGTCATAAGGCAATTACAAACCTAATGGGAGGAGTAGCAGATCACCTTTTTGAAAATAAAATTGATGGACAATTAATTAAAGTTGGTGGTGATGAAGAAGATTTAATTTTTAGTAAAGACATTGTTACTTTTAGAAAAGACGCGAAATCTTGTGTAAATGATTTGAATAACTATTCTATTTGTATTGGAGGAACTGCTTGGTTATTTTGTAACAACTTTTTAACAGAAGAAGAAGGCGTTAGAAAATTTGATTATTTATTCATTGATGAGGCTGGGCAAGTTTCAATAGCAAACCTAATCGGAATGAGCAGAGTAGCTCAAAACATTATATTGATGGGTGATCAAATGCAGTTAGGGCAACCTATTCAAGGAAGTCACCCTGATGAAAGTGGGCAATCAATATTAGAGTACTTATTAGAGGATAACTCAACAATATCTCCTGAAATGGGGATTTTCCTTCCTGAAACATATAGGATGCATCCAGACATATGTGGATTAATTTCTAACCAAGTTTATGATTCACGATTAAATGCAGCTGACATTACTAATAGGCATATTATCAATGTACCTAAAAAAATATTACCCATCAGACATGGCATTCATTTTGTTCCTGTTATACATCAAGGTAACACTCAAAGTAGTGAAGAAGAAGTTGAGATTATTAAGAATTTAGCTGAAAACCTTATCAAGGCTCCTTACTGGCCTAAAAATAAAGATGGAAATACAAGATTTATTGGATGGTCTGATATTTTGGTCGTTGCCCCATATAATTATCAGGTAAATCTCTTAAAAGCCGCATTAAGTCCTGACGCAAAAGTTGGAAGCGTAGACAAGTTTCAAGGTCAAGAAGCTCCTATTGTGTTTTTGTCAATGTGTGCTTCTGATGCAAATGAAAGCCCTAGAGGCATTGAATTCTTATTTTCAAAAAACAGACTTAACGTAGCAATTTCTCGTGCTCAGTCACTCGTCATTGTTGTTGGTTCGCCAGATTTAGTAAAAACCTCTGCAAATAATTTAAATCAAATGGAACTCATAAATTTCTTCTCTGAAATAGTAAACTATGGCAATAAAAATTATATTTAATAAATCTATAAATAATTATTTATCAGTATTTAGGTCCTTAAGATGACAGAAATATATGTAGATATGGATGGAGTAATAGCTGATTTTTTTGGACAAATTAGTAAAATTAATAATGTTGAACATTGGAAACAAATCCCTGATTTAGCTGAATCCCTGCGAAAGCTAAACGGAACAGATTTTTTTGTTACTTTACCCAAATTTAAGACATCAGACCAGTTAGTTCAACTTGTTAAAAAAATAACAAATAACCATTGGTATATTTTATCATCACCATTAGAAGGTGATATATTTAACTCATCCTTTTGGAAATCTTATTGGCTTAAAAATAATAAT
>QBZS01000085.1:0-2731 GCA_003279355.1 SAR116 cluster bacterium AG-335-N04 | reverse complement strand
CCACAAACATTAGCACAATCAAATACATCAAGATGATCTTTATTTAAGTGGGGCGCGCCCTCAAGTGACATTGCGCCACAAACATGAATATTTGCAACGTCAATTTCTTCAGCAGTGAAACCTAAAAACTCTAACATATTAAATGTAAAATCATTCATTTGTTCTGTGGATAGGCCTAGTGTATTTTTACAAAAATCTTCACCTAGAGTAAATTGATTAAATACAAATTTAATGTCAAATGCAGACTCTAACGAGTTTTCAACTAACTTAATTTCTTTGTTCGTAAATCCTTTTGAAATTAATGCATTATGGCTAATTGCTTGACAATCTTTTAGGCTACCCGCTCCAACTGCATATTTTTGCATATCATCAATTTGATCTGCGTCATATCCTAAATGAGCTAAAGCTTCAGGAACCACTCGGTTTATAATTTTAAAATATCCACCACCAGCCAATTTTTTAAATTTAACCATAGCAAAGTCTGGTTCTATACCAGTAGTATCACAATCCATAACTAGGCCAATTGTTCCAGTTGGAGCTATTACAGTAGCTTGAGCATTTCTATATCCATTTTTTTCACCTAGAGCTAAAGCTTTTGTCCAAGCCTCTTTAGCAGCAGAGATTAAGTTTTGATCTGGGCAATCTTGAGACATAAGAGGAACTGGATTAATAGATAAATCTTCGTAGCCTCTAGTTTTACCTTCTGAAGCTCGTTTGTGATTACGTATAACTTTCAACATACTATTTGCGTTTTCGTTATATTTTGGAAATGAACACTAGGCTTCAGGTAGAACATCCTATTACTGAGGCAATTACAGGAATAGATTTAGTAAGAGAACAAATAATGATTGCAGCTGGCCTACCTTTATCCTTTAAACAAAATGATGTAAAAATTAATGGTCATGCAATTGAATGTAGAATTAATGCGGAAGATCCAAAAACATTTATACCTTCTCCTGGTAAAATTTTACAATTTCACTCTCCAGGTGGGCTTGGTATTAGAATTGAGTCTTGTATATATTCAGGATACGAGGTTCCGCCATATTACGATAGTTTAATTGCTAAACTGATTGTTCATGGAAATAACAGAGATCAATGCATTTTAAGACTTAAGCAAGCTTTAAAAGAAATTGTAATAGAACCAATTTCTACAACCATAGATTTACATAAAGATATTTTAAACACCGAAGTAATGAAAAAAGGTTCCTATGATATTAGGTGGTTAGAAAATAAATTATTAAGTACCAATTAATATCCGTTAGATATGTAAGAAAATGTATTTGAGCAATAGATACCCTTCATCAATATCACCAGAACAATTAATTAGAGCGTATAAGCGTGGTATTTTTCCAATGGCTGATAGCAGAAAAGATAAAAAAATTATTTTTATTGATCCTGAATATCGAGCCCTTATACCAATCAGTAAATTTAAGACTTCAAAAAGTCTTATTCGTTTAGCAAAAAAGAGACCTTTTGAAATAACTATGAATAAAGCTTTTGCAGAAGTGATTAGATCATGCGCCACTATAAACAGAACAGAAACTTGGATAAACTATGAAATAGAAAATTTATTTATCTCTCTAAATAAATTGGGATACGCACATTCAGTTGAATGTTGGCAAAACAAACAACTAATTGGAGGGATTTATGGAGTTGCTCTAGGAGGAGTTTTTTTTGCAGAATCAATGTTTAGTCATATTTCAAATGGAAGTAAAATTGCCTTAATAAACCTTGTTGCAAGACTGTGGAAGAGTGGTTTTAAAATATTAGACGTGCAATTTCTAAATGATCATTTGATACAGTTTGGTGCATATGAAATTGACAAAACTAAATTTAAACAACATCTTGAGAAAACCATTGAATTAAAAACTGACTTTTATTTTTTACCTTCAACCGATAATGATTTTTTTAATTGTTTATCAACTTTTTTACAAGCAAGGATCGAAACATCATAAACTGGATTCTCTAAAGCATTGAGAGCTGGACTAGATGCGAACATCCAGCCATTAAACTTTACTTCTGAGAGTCTATCGGAGTTATCTTTTATTTTTATAAATGCCAGTGACTCAGGTTTAAATATAGGTTTTGAAAAAACACATCTTTCTACAAAAATATCTAATACTCCAAACCTATACGTTTGACCAACATCTACTTCAAAAGTTTGTATTCTTGCTGTGATTTTATCAAGACCTTGAACAACCAACTTATTTCCTTCGATCCATTGTGACGATAATGCAATTTTAGGAAAAAGAACAAATATTATAACAAAAATCAAGTATGTAAATTTCATCAAAAAAACCTAAATTATTTTGTTACTTGTTTTTGCCTGAAAATATAAATTTTCCAAGCATATCTGTAAAACTTAATGTATCAGTAGTGTCATATATAATATCATGTGGCCTTAGATTTTGTTCAGATGAACCTGGTATTATGTCTAAAAAGTTCCCCCCTAAAAGACTAGAAGAAGTAATTTTAGCTGAAGAGTCATCTGGGATTTTTATATCGTTATTAACAATAATGTTTACTTTTGCATTATAATCTTCTTGGTTAAGCTCTAATTTAATAATTTTACCTACATTAATTCCAGATATTTTTACATCATCTCCATTTTTCAAACCTGCTGTTGAACCAAATATTAACGAAATATTATACCCATCTTTTTGACTGTTTATTGACTGCATACCTAAAGTTAAAAAGCCTATTGCAGTAAGCAAAACGATAGCTCCCAATA
>QBZS01000084.1:0-2782 GCA_003279355.1 SAR116 cluster bacterium AG-335-N04 | reverse complement strand
TTCGTTGTTACTATATATTGTGTTTATCCACAGGCCGTATTAATTAACGAAAATCAAATAAATAAAATTAAATTATGGAAAAACAAGGGTTTATTTATAGGAAATTGTAGACATCATAACATTTTGTTAAAATTTAAACAATTTATCCACAAGAGTTTATGAGATTTAAGAAACAAAACCTGACAAATAAACAATTATTGTTTTCTTTATTGTAAAAAGGAAAAAAGATGAAATTTAGAAGACAATTTACAAAAAAAGGAAACGATGCTTATGCAGGTTTGGAGTTCAAAACTACTTCTAGCGAAATTAAAAATCCAGATGGAACAATAGTTTTTAGTGCTCCAAACATTGAAGTTCCCGGCAACTATTCTCAAGTGGCAGCAGATATAATTGCACAAAAATATTTTCGTAAAGCGGGTGTTCCAGCTTTTGTTAAAAAAGTGGAAGAAAAAAATATTCCTAATTGGTTATGGCGATCTGAGCCTGATGCTGAAAAGTTAAATAAAATACCAAAAGATAAAAGATATAAAGGTGAAGAGTCGGCTAAACAAGTGTTTGATAGGTTAGCAGGAACATGGACCTATTGGGGATGGAAAGGTAAATACTTCACCACAGAACAAGATGCAAAAATATATTTTGACGAAATGAGGTTTATGCTTGCGGCTCAAATGTGCGCACCAAATTCACCACAATGGTTTAATACAGGGTTACATTGGGCATATGGAATAGATGGCCCAAGTCAGGGACATTATTATGTTGATTTTGAAACTAAAAAATTAGTAAAATCACAATCATCCTACGAACATCCTCAACCCCATGCTTGTTTTATTCAATCTGTTCAAGATGATCTCGTCAACGAGGGTGGAATCATGGATCTTTGGGTAAGAGAAGCCAGACTTTTTAAGTATGGATCTGGAACTGGATCAAATTTTTCAAAATTAAGAGGCAGTACCGAAGGTTTATCTGGTGGTGGAAGATCATCAGGAATGATGAGTTTTTTAAGAATTGGCGATAGAGCTGCCGGAGCCATTAAATCTGGTGGAACGACAAGAAGAGCTGCAAAGATGGTAACTGTTGATATAGACCATCCCGACATTGAAGAATATATCAATTGGAAAGTTGTTGAGGAGCAAAAAGTTGCTGCATTAGTTGCAGGATCAAAATTAACAACTAAAAATTTAAAGTCCGTAATGGATGCATGTAATTTAGTTAGTTATGGTGACAAAGAAAGATTAAACCCTAAAATTAATACTGAACTTAAAAAAGCAATCTTAAATTGCCGTGCGGTTATGATACCAGAAAACTATATCCAAAGAGTTATGCAATTTGCTGGTCAAGGGTTTAAAGAAATTGAGTTTCAAACCTATGATACAGATTGGGATAGTGAGGCATACTTAACAGTTTCTGGGCAAAATTCTAATAATTCGGTAAGAGTGAGCAATGAATTTCTAGAAAAAGTTCAGCAAAAAGGTGAATGGGACCTCATAAGAAGAACAGATGGAGGTGTTCACAAAACAATTAATGCACCCGACTTGTGGTCTAAAATCTCTGAGGCTGCGTGGGCCTGTGCAGACCCTGGGCTTCAATATGACACTACTATCAATGAGTGGCATACTTGTCCGCAAGCTGGCAGAATAAATGCTTCTAATCCTTGTTCAGAATATATGTTTATTGATGACACAGCATGTAACTTAGCATCCATAAATTTATTGCAATTCAAAAAAGATGACTCATCTTTTGATATAGAGGCATATGAATATACTATAAGGCTATGGACACTAACTCTCGAAATTTCTGTAATGATGGCACAATTTCCTTCAAAAGAAATTGCACAAAAATCTTATGAATACAGAACACTTGGATTAGGATATGCAAATATAGGTGGTTTATTAATGTCTTGGGGTATTCCTTACGATAGTGATCAAGGAAGATCCATATGTGCAGCACTTACATCTATAATGACTGGTATTTCATATGCAACGTCAGCAGAAATTGCTGGAGAACTTGGTTCATTTCCAAAATATAACGAAAACGCAAATAGTATGTTGAAAGTTATACGTAATCACAAACGAGCTTCAGAAGGTAAAACTAGAGGCTACGAAGATTTATCTATTAATCCAGTTCCTCTTATGTCTCAAGATTGCCCAGATCAAAACTTAATCTCTGCTGCTAAAGAGGCTTGGACAAAAGCTTTAGCTCTAGGTGAAAAAAATGGATATAGAAATGCTCAAGCTACTGTAATAGCTCCAACTGGAACAATTGGCCTAGTTATGGATTGTGATACTACTGGTATAGAACCAGACTTTGCTATGGTTAAATTTAAAAAATTGGCTGGTGGTGGATATTTTAAAATTATAAACCGAGTGGTTCCTGAAGCTTTAGCTCATTTAGGATATGACGCAGATCAAATTGATGATATGCAAAAATATGCAGTTGGAGCGGGTAGCCTAAAAGATTGTCAAGCAATTAGCCATAATGCATTAATTTCAAAAGGATTTACGAACAAAGAAATTAAGTTAGTTGAAAACTCGTTAGAGTCTGCATTTGACATTAAATTTGTATTTAATCAATTTACTCTAGGTGAAGATTTTTGTAAAAATACACTAGGCCTATCCACAGAACAAATGAATGATTTTACATTTAATATGTTAGAGTTTTTAGGTTTCACTGCTGAAGAAATTGACGTTGCAAATATTCATGTTTGTGGCGCAATGTCACTTGAGGGCGCGCCCCACTTAAATAAAGATCATCTTGATGTATTTGATTGTGCTAATGTTTGTGG
>QBZS01000083.1:0-2810 GCA_003279355.1 SAR116 cluster bacterium AG-335-N04 | reverse complement strand
ACTGAAAAAAAATGGAATGCATACACAACAAAAATTAATAAAAATAAGACATGCTTTATAACCTCAGAGCCTGTAAAAACAAAGGGTAAGTTCAATCAAAAAAACCGAGGTAAACCCTATGTTTTTGTTACAAACACTAAGGGTGGAAGTAACCACGAGGTTTCAATTAAAGCTGGGTTTAATTTTAAAAAAAATAAAGACGTAATTTTTGATGTCGACGGGAGAAAAACAAAACTGTTTCCTGTTGATGATAGGGCATGGTCTGAAAGCTCTAAAATTGATAGGTTTTTAGTTCAATCAATGAGAAGAGGTAAGACACTTACAATTACAGGGACATCAAACCCGGGTAATAAAATCGTTGACACTTACTCGTTATCGGGTTTTACGAAAGCTTTAAGGTTAATAGACAAGAGTTGTTCTTAATTAAAACAATTGTGAAAGAATGTAGATATGTCAAAACAAAATCTGCTAAATTTTAGTTTTGATGAGTTAAAAACCTTTTGTTTAAACAATGATCTTCCAAGATTTAGAGCTACTCAAATCTGGAGATGGATGTATTGTTTTGGTCTACAATCATTTATGGAAATGAATAATATTTCAAAATCAACAAGAATTTTTTTAAATGAATTATCTTTTATTTCCAGACCACAAATTTCAGAAATTAAAGAAAGTAAAGATGGAACTATCAAATGGTTAGTAAAGCTTAAAGATGGATCTGAAGTTGAAACAGTTTACATACCCCAAGAAGATCGAGGAACAGTTTGCTTATCAAGTCAAGTAGGTTGTACTCTTAATTGTTCGTTTTGTCACACAGGCACACAATCTTTAGTTAGAAATCTTACTTCAGGAGAAATTATTGGTCAATTAATGCTTGTTATGGATCATTTAAATGACTGGCCATCTGGAAAAAATCATAGAAAAGTTACAAATGTAGTTATGATGGGTATGGGAGAACCATTACTAAATTATGATGAGGTAAGTAAAGCGATAAAAATTATGATGTCAGATGATGGTATTTCATTATCTAAGCGTAGAATAACACTTTCAACCTCAGGTATAATACCCAATATTGATAAGACCGGTGCTGAGTTGGGTGTTAACTTAGCAATTTCACTTCACGCTGTTAACGATAAACTTAGAGACACACTAGTTCCTATTAATAAAAAATATAATCTAAAAGATTTGATAAACTCTTGTCGCAACTATCCTAACTTATCTAATTCTCGAAGAATTACTTGGGAATACGTTATGCTAAAAGATATTAATGATTCTGAAGAAGATGCAATTAACTTAATTAAACTTATTAAGGGCATTCCATCTAAAATTAATTTAATTCCTTTTAACCCATGGCCAGGCTCCTTTTTTGAAACCTCTTCTCAAAATAAAATAGATAATTTTGCAAAAATAATAATGGATGCTGGTTTTTCATCTCCAATAAGAAAACCGAGGGGACAAGATATTTATGCGGCTTGTGGTCAATTGAAATCTGATACTGAGAAAATAAGAAAATCACAAATAAATAAGCTTGTTCCTATTCATTCGCTATAAATATTAAATTTTGGTGAAACTATTGCTTTAGGACATAATAAGTATTACATTACTAACAACTTTAAATAACTCAAAAGGATAATGAATAAATGAACAGTAATCGTTTTATGTCAAGTTCTAATGCTCAAGCTACCCAGATAGATTTGGGTCTTAGATCATATATGCTTGGTGTTTATAATCATATGACAACTGCACTAGCATTGACCGGATTAATGGCTTTGGGATTAAACTTTCTTGCTATTTCGAATGGTGCTTTAACATCAATTGGTGAGTTGTTTTTTCTAAGCCCATTAAAATGGGTTATTATGCTTGCACCCTTAGGAATGGTTTTTTATATTTCAGCAAGAATAAATAGCATCTCATCAGGAAAAGCCAGGAATTTATTTTATATATATGCTGGTTTAATGGGATTATCTTTATCTTCATTGTTGCTTGTTTATACTGGTGCATCAGTTGTAAGGGCCTTTTTTGTTACTGCTGCAGCTTTTGCTGCTTTATCTATATACGGATATACCACAAAAAAATCCCTTTCAGGCCTAGGATCTTTTTTAATTATGGGTGTGTTTGGTCTTATTATTGCTCAAATAGTAAATATATTCATGGCATCTACGCAATTAGACTTTATGATTTCAATCATTGGTGTTTTAATATTTGCAGGTCTAACAGCCTATGATACGCAAAAGATTAAGAATATGTATTTGGCTGGAGATAATAATGAGGCAGCAGGTAAAAAGTCTGTTTTGGGCGCTTTGACACTATACTTAGATTTTATATTAATGTTTCAATTCCTGCTAATGTTTCTTGGTAACAGAGAATAAAATATAATTAATTCCTATATTTATAAAAGCCATCTTACGATGGCTTTTTATTTTCGTTTATTAACTTTTTAACTTCTGTTTTAATTTTTTCTGACATAGGATTTGTTGTGCTTGAATACCATGATACCAATTCGCCTTTACGATTAACTAAATATTTATAGAAATTCCATTTTGGGAAAGCTAGAAAACCAGCCTCTTCTTTTACCCATTTAAAGAAAGGATGTCCATTTTGCCCTTTTATTTTGGTAATTTCGGTTAATAAAAAACTAATGTCAAAATTTGTTGTACAAAATTCTTTAACTTTAGCGTTGGAAGATAATTCCTGATTGCCAAAATCATTAGAGGGTATACCTAACACTATCAAGTCAACCTCTTTATACTTCTCATGAAGTGATTCAATATCTTTATATTGATTAGTAAAACCACAAAGTGAGGCTGTATTAA
>QBZS01000082.1:0-2851 GCA_003279355.1 SAR116 cluster bacterium AG-335-N04 | reverse complement strand
AGCACAATTGACATGGACTCTTCCTTTTGGATTACTAATTATGTTTGCAGTTTTTAACAGATTTGACAAATCTTATGAAGAAGCAGCTAGAGACCTTGGAGCAAGCCCTTGGAAAACTTTTAAAGAAATTGTTTTTCCGCTAATTGCTCCTAGCATAATTGGAATTGCTTTGTTTGGATTTACATTGTCATATGATGAGTTAGCAAGATCATCTCAAGTTATGGGAGCTGGAAACACACTTCCATTAGAGTTAAAAGGTTTGACTACAACAGTCACAACTCCAGTTATATATGCATTAGGTACTGTAACTACCTTTGTATCGTTCAGTGTAATTGGTATTTCAATAGTATGTTATATTTTGCTTAGAAGAAATAAAGGATAATTATTTTGAAAAGAAAAATTTGTATAATTAATCCTAATACCACTAAAGCAATGACGCATAAAATTGATTTAACTGCAAAGAACTTTGCAAATGTAGATACTGAAATTATTTCAGTTGAACCAAATATTGGTCCTGAGAGCATTGAAGGTTATTATGACGAAGCTTTTTGTATTCCTGGATTAATCGAGGAAATCAATAGTAATATAAATGCTGATGGTTATATAATTGCATGTTTTGACGACACAGGTCTAGATGCAGTACGATCAATTACCGATAAACCCGTAATTGGAATTGGAGAAGCGGCTTATCATGTGGCTAGTATTGTCTCTGGAAACTTCTCAGTTATAACCACATTATCAAGATCGATAAATCCCTTAAAGCATAATCTAAAAAAATATGGATTGTTTGAAAAATGCGTTAGTATATCAGCTATTGAAGTACCTGTATTAGATCTAGAGGAAATCTCTAATGATAATCTTGATAAACTAAATAAGTGCATAGAAAAAACTATTTTAGAAAATAATTCAGAAGCTATTATTCTTGGATGTGCAGGAATGTCTAACTTAGCAAAAGACCTTGAGCTAAATCACGGTCTGCCAGTAATAGAAGGAGTTTCTTCAGCGGTTGTGTTAATTGAAGGTTTGATTAATCTTCAAATTAAAACAAGTAAAATTGGTTCTTATGCTTTGCCGAGAGAAAAGCAATATAAAGGTTTTTTGAATAAATTTAGACCACAAAGATAAAATTATGACAGTAAAAGTGCTAAATCACCCGTTAATAAATGTACTTATGACAAACCTACGTTCTCAAGATACAGATAGTTTTGAATTTAGATATACAGCCAAAAAAATTTCTTCATTAATGTCTTTTGAAATATTTAAAGATCTTAAGGTTAAAAGAAAAAAGATAGATACTCCACTTGAAAGTTTCTTGGGTGTCGAAAATCAAGATCCAAAACCGTGTGTTATATCAATTCTTAGAGCGGGTTTGATAATTTCTGAGGGAATTACCGACATTTTCAAAGATGTATCAATTGGACATATAGGTATGTATAGGGATGAAAAGACGCTTAGCCCAGTAAATTATTTAATAAAACTTCCTTCAAACCTTCAATATAGGCAATGTTTTCTTTGTGATCCAATGCTGGCAACGGGGGGAAGTGCAATATCTTCGCTAGAAACCCTAAAACAAAATAATGCGTCTGACATAACATTAGTTTGCTTACTTGCATCTGAAGAAGGTATCAAAAATGTTAAAGAAAAATTTTCAGATGTAACTATAATTTGTGCTCAAAAAGACGATCATCTCAATGAAAAAGGGTTTATAGTCCCAGGTCTTGGAGATGCTGGAGACAGAATTTTTGATACATAATATTAATTTATAGCTTCTTCAAATCTCTGCAGGTTTGGAATATTTAATTTTTTAGCAGTTTGTCTGATATTTTCCCAAACTAAAGGAGCCACAGGTAAGCCATTTTTCATTCTATCCTCATTAATAAGTATTTCCTTGTCACCGGGTATCATTACTTTTTCATTTTGACTTGCAGGTGGAGATGCCCTTACAAAATCTGCATAAGATTTAACTTCTTTTGTAAAATAATCTAAATCAACCATCTTTTCGACGGATATGTAAATTGAAAGCATTCCATTTTGTATATTTTGTTTATCCTTATGAATTCCACCATTAACTCCTGAGCCTGTTAAAGCTCCTCCCAAAATTTCCATCATAAAATTAATACCTGAACCTTTGTGTAGTCCAAAAGCTGTTATTGCTCCAGTACCATTATTTGGATTAGGAACTTCATTATCTGATATTTTGCCATACATTACTTCTGGATTAATCGTCAGATTACCTTCATGATCTATTAGAGCACCATGAGGTAATTTTTTACCGCCTTTTTGCGCCACCATTACTTTTCCTTCTGCGACCGTGGAGGTAGCCATATCTAAAATTATGTGCTTGTTTTCGGTGTTAGGCACCCCAATAGCTAAAGGTGAGGTACTACCCCTTCTATCAGTTCCGCCAAAGGGAGCAACAAGCAAACTTCCCCTAACATTTACAAAATGAAAAGAGACTAATCCTGCATCGGCTGCTCTTTCTGCCCAATCGCCAATGCGACCAAGATGACCTGAGTTTCTTAAACCTACTACAGAAATTCCATGCTTATGAGCTCGAGAAATACCCTCGTCTACTGCATATTCACCAGCTACTTGACCAAAACCTTGTTTAGCATCTAAACACGCCATTGCTCCAGCATCAACAACAAGTTCAGGTTTTAAATTTGGAAAAACCCAACCTTTTTCTATCCATTCGACATATCTAGGAACCCTTGCGATACCATGACTGTCATGACCCTTTAGATTTGATCCACTTAACCTCTCAGCAATTGTTTTAGCCTCATAATCGCTACATGACTTGGCTTGAAATATTTCTGTTATAAGCTCAATCGCATAGCTTACTTTTATACGA
>QBZS01000081.1:0-2862 GCA_003279355.1 SAR116 cluster bacterium AG-335-N04 | reverse complement strand
ATGAGCAAAAAGAGATTATAGAAACTGTTCTCTCTGAAAATCATACACTTGCTATTATGCCTACTGGTGCAGGTAAATCATTGTGTTATCAAATACCAGCAATTATTTCTTCAAAGAAAACTATAATTGTTTCACCGCTAATTTCACTTATGGATGACCAGATTTCAGCATTAAAAGAGTGTGGGGTTCAAGCAGAGAAAATTCATTCTGACTTATCTTATAGCGAAAGAATTATATCTTGGAAAAACTTCAAAAATGGAAATTCAAAAATTATTTATATGTCACCAGAAAGACTTATGACAGAAAATATTATTAACGATTTAAAAACCATGGAAATAGGTTTGTTTGTCATAGATGAAATTCACTGTGTATCCAAATGGGGCCATCATTTTAGACCTGATTACAATGCATTATCAAAATTGAAGTTATTATTTCCCAATAGCAATATTATTGGGTTTACCGCAACAGCTGATAAATCGACCAGATTAGATATTCTTGAAAAGATATTTAATAAAAACGTTAAAGTATTTATTGCAAGTTTAGACAGGCCCAATTTAAGCCTTTCAATAAGTCAAAAAACAAATTGGAAAGCTCAGTTAATTGGATATTTAAATCCAAGAAAAACACAATCAGGAATAATTTATTGTTTATCAAAGAAAAAAACTGAGGAAGTCACTTCATTTTTAATTGACAAAGGCTTCAACGCTAGCACCTACCATGCAGGATTGGATGGTCAAGTAAGAAAAAATGTACAAAACAAATTTATGACTGATCAAGCACATATTGTTGTAGCCACAATTGCATTTGGAATGGGCATTGATAAACCAGATATTAGGTTTGTTATTCATTTAAATCTTCCAGGGAGCGTTGAAGCTTATTCTCAAGAAATAGGTAGAGCAGGCCGGGATGGCAAAGCATCTGATACATTGTTAATTTATGGTTTAGATGACTTAGTTATTAGAAGAAGAATGATAGATGAAAACATTTCTGAAGAAAAATTCAAATTTCATGAAAATAAACGATTAGACTATTTATTATCTTATTGCGAAACTCCTGAATGTCGTAGAAAAGTTTTATTAGGATATTTTGATGAAAAGTCGGAAAATTGTAATAATTGCGATAACTGCCTTAACCCACCAGCACTTATTGATGGTACAATATTGGCTCAAAAACTTCTTTCCACAATATATCGAACTGGTCAGTTTTTTGGTCAGGTTCATATTATTAATGTACTTAGGGGATCAGAAGATAAAAAAGTATTTGATAAAGGTCATCAAAACCTTTCTGTTTATGGAATAGGAAATGACAAATCTAAGGAATTTTGGCAATCATTTCTAAGACAGATGCTTGCTTATGGGCATTTAAAAATAAATTTTCAGAAATATGGTGCAATTCAAATTACTAATACAGGTGTTGATGTTTTAAAAAATAAAAATAAATTTATGTATAAAGATATTCCTATAAAATCTATAAAAGAAAATACTAAAGCTCCAAAATATTTAAATAGAGATCTAACAGACGTAGATAGTGCTTTGTTAAACAACCTAAAGTCATTAAGACTAGATATTGCAAAAAAACAAAATCTCCCTGCATTTACTATATTTCACGATAGTACATTAATTCAAATGTCACAAAGAAGACCCAAAAATGAGATAGATATGCTTGAAATAGACGGAGTAGGACCAACAAAATTAAAAAAATATGGTTTGATATTTATTGATTTAATTTCCAAGCACTCAAAGCACCCATGAACCAAGAACCACGGACCAATGCCCATCTATAACTGTAATAAAGGGTAATGGAAAGTTGTGTTTTATTAGTTTAAATTGTAAGATTTTATCACGTAAGCTATTTAATTAAATAATTTCCTACAAAATAATCCTATACTCTTTATTGCCTCATCCGCATCTTTTAAAATATGTGCGCTTCCATGCCATCCATGAAACATATCTTTCCAAACTTCAATTTGCACATCTACTTTTGCTTCTTTTGCTCTTTCTACAAATCGTTTACTATCATCCAACATCGTTTCAGCAGAACCAACTTGAACTAGTATAGGTGGCAAATCAGATAAATTACCATAAAGTGGAGATGCTAAAGGAGTATCGCTTGGAGTTTTAGAAAGGTATAAGTTAGCCATTCTATCGAGGTATTTTTTACTAATTACCGGATCAATATTTGCATTTGTAATCATTGTTTTACCTGATTGAGAAAGGTCTGTCCAAGGGCTTAAAGCAACAGCACCTTTTGGCTGAAAACCGTTATTTTCTTTAATTTTCAGCAGTAATGCTAAACATAATCCACCACCAGCAGATTGCCCACTAACAATAATATTTTTAGGTTTCAAGCCCTCTTTAATAAGCCAATTATAAGCTGTGTACGTATCATCAATAGCAGCTGGAAAAGGATGTTCTGGAGCTAATCTGTAATCTATTGATAAACATCTTACTTTAGCTTCAGCAGATATCCTTGCTACGGTTGCACGTGTTGCAGCAATTGAGCCTCTATAGTATCCACCGCCATGAATAAACATGAATGTTTTGTCAGTATCAACTTCTCCACATGTAATCCATTCTGCGTAAACATTTTCAGCTAGTATTCTTTCGAATTTAGTATTGTCCGGTAAAGGAATTAAAGCGCCAGCAGTTGTAGTTTCTTCTCGCAACTGATTTATAGTTTTATTTTCTGTGTATGTATTCTTACGTTTCGCATCGATAATATTTTTAAGAATCATGTTATCAGTCATTATTTTATTTATCCCTCAGATCTCTTCAAGCTTATTAAGCTCAACTCTAGCTTGCCAAACAAATACACACTCTTCACAACGTTCAGTTGCTTTTCTAATAGCCCTATAAGCAGGGT
>QBZS01000080.1:0-2960 GCA_003279355.1 SAR116 cluster bacterium AG-335-N04 | reverse complement strand
CTTCTTAGACGGATAAGCATTGTGACCAACAGGTCCCAAAATAATTCCATTTGCTTTTTTTGCTTTTGTTAGTGCGTCGTCTGTAAAAGTTGTTCCTTTTTGTTCTAGTGATTTAAAACCTATGGGTTCTTTAGATATATCTATTCTTAATTTTAATTTCTTATTCAAAAGCTCAACGATATCCAGTGTTGATTTCATTATCTCAGGGCCAATACCATCGCCGTCAAAAGCTAAAATATTAATCGACATAAAATGACACTCTTACTCACCTTTGAATGTGACTGTTTTTTTATTTACGAACGCATCAACCCCATTAATGCCATCTTTTGTTTTTGCAGATTCAGCAATCATTCTTGACTCATACTCCATTTGTCCTTCAAGAGAATCTAAAAAACTGTTGTGGACTAAATTTTTTAATTTACCAAATGCCAGAGATGGGCCCGCAGCTAATTTTTTTGCTAGATTATGAGCCTCATCTTTTAGATCTTTGAAATCAACGACTTTATTTATCAACCCCCAATCAAGTGCTTCTTTTGCACTTAAAACTCTATTTGTTAATACAAGCTCCGTATATCTTCTTGTACCAATAATTCTTGGCAAAAAGTATGTTGAGGATCCGTCTGGTGTTAATCCTATTTTTGAATAAGCTGAAACAAATGTTGAATTTGTTGATGCAATTGCAATATCTGCAAATCCAACAAAAGAGAAGCCCGCGCCAGCAGCCACGCCATTTACCGCAACAACAAGAGGAGCATTCATCCTTGAAAGTCTTGAAATAGCTCCATGAAGGATTGTTGTAACTTCCTTTAGATGACTAGCGGTCTTATGGCCATATTTATGAAAAGAATTTACGTCACCACCTGCACAAAAGGCATCTTCTCCAGCTCCACTCATCAGAACTGATCTAATATTTGGATTATCGTCGCATTCTAATGAGACTTGAAATAAATCCTCTGCCATAGCTTGATTTAGAGAATTATATTGTTTTGGTCTATTCAATTCAATCAATGCAATTTCATTTTCGATTTTAAAATTTATTGTCTTTAAATCCATTATAATTTCTCTCCAATTAATTTTTTATTGTTTTTAGAACTTCTTCTGTATGTTCACCTAGTAAGGGCGGGGATCTATAGAGTTGGGAAGGTGTTTCAGATAATTTGACTGGGAATCCTGTCATTTTTATTTTTCTACCTTCTGGGCCGATTGAGTTTATAACCATCTCAGTATCTTTTACTAATTGACTATCAAGAGCTTCTGGTAGTGATACAATTTTAGCTGCAGGACAACCTGCGTCATTTAGTTTTTTTATCCAATAATCTGACGATTTCAAAACCATTTTTTTATTTACAATTTTATTAAGACTTTCCCTATTTTTCATTCTATTTGTATTATTTTTATATAGGTCATCTTTTAACAAATTTGTTAAATCAGTACTTTCAAAGAATATATTACAAAACTTGTCACTTGCTGGAGCTACAGCTACCTCACCATCAGATGTTTGAAAAATTCCATAAGGTGCTAAAATAGGATGATTATTACCAGATTTTTTTGGGGCTTTTCCGGTAACAAAACTCTCAGATGATAAATATGCCATCATTGATATTAGACCTGATGTAAGACAAGACTCAACTTGTTGCCCTTTTCCTGTTTGAACTCTTGAATATAAAGCGCTCACAATTCCGAAAGAACAATATAGACCTGCCACTAAATCTGATATGGGCATAGCTGCTCTCATTGGGCCACTTTCATCAGTACCATTTAATGACATAAATCCACTTAATGCCTGAGCAATGAAGTCAAAAGCTGGCCTGTCACTCATTTCTCCTTTACTTCCAAAACCATTGACAGATGCACTAATCAGTTTCGGATTGATCGATTTCAAGGTTTCATAATCAAAACCCATTTTATTAAAAACTCCTGCCTTAAAATTTTCTACAACAACATCTGCATTGCTAAGCAAAGATTTTAATAACTCTTTATCGGTTTCTTTATATAAATCTAAAATTACAGATTTTTTATTTCTATTGAACTGTGCAAAGTAAGAGCTATAGCCATCAACCATATCACCCTGGTTCCTTACATTGTCACCTTTAGGTGGTTCTATCTTAATTACTTCAGCTCCCATATCAGCTAAAAGCATTGTGCAAAAAGGACCGGACAACACTCTTGTCAGATCAATAACTTTTACACCAGAAAGTGCACCATTATTATTTTCAGAAGTCATTTATGCTCCAACAGCAGTAGGTACTTCGTCCATAGAGTAAGACAATAATCTGTGGCCTGCTCTCATAACCTGACCAGGTAATTTATGACCAACTAATTTTTCTACTTTTTTAGCAATTGAAATCATCTGATCTAAATCAATCCCAGTTTCTATTCCCATTTCATGAAGTAAATAAATAAGATCTTCAGAGCAAATGTTACCCGTTGCATTTGGAGCAAAAGGACATCCACCCATCCCACCAAAGCAACTTTCGTAATCAGTTATTCCCTCGTTCAATCCTGTCATCACGTTAGCAAGTCCAACTCCTCGAGTGTTATGAAAGTGAAGAGTAATTTCTAAATCTGGAACTTTATCCCTTATCGCGTGAATAGCATCAATTACTACCGGTGGTGTTGCCATCCCAGTGGTATCACCTAAAGTAACACCTTTAAAACCCATTAATTTATATTCGTTAGAAATTTCAGCTAGTTTTTTTGCTGAAACGTTACCTTCAAATGGACAGCCAAAGGCTGTTGCTATATCACCTTGAATTGGTATATTATTTTTTCCAGCAATGTCTGCAATTTCTTTAAATCCAGTTAATGATTCTTTTACATTTCTATTAACGTTCTTTTTGTTATGGCTTTCTGAAGCGGAAAGAAAAACAACAATTTCATCAAGTTTTGTATCAACAGCCCTTAATGCTCCCTTAGCATTGGGCACTAATGCTGCTAAAGTAGTTTTGGGGTTTCTTTTT
>QBZS01000079.1:0-3074 GCA_003279355.1 SAR116 cluster bacterium AG-335-N04 | reverse complement strand
AGAGTTGACCACCAAATTACAAATCGACTCAAAGATGGTGGTAAGAAATTTTAATAACAATCATCACATCGACATAAACTAATATATTCAAGTAAAAAAAATGAGCGTACAAATTTCAAATAAAATGTCACTAGATGATCATGTAGCAAAAATTATTTTAGCTAAGAGTAAAGTTAAAATTAGTATATTTGAAATGGCAGAGGCAATCACTAATGCAGTTAATCAATTAGAAAATAGGCAAATAGAATTAGCAAGTAAACTTGGAATGTCTAAAGGTACACTTTCCAAATGGTTTTCAATTGGTTCGAGTAACAGCTTAATTAGTGTAAAACAATTTGCTCCTACATCTTTTGATTCTTTATATCAATTAAGTGCTTTAGATAACCAATATCAGAAATATTATGGAGAAGAAAAGGGTAGCAAAAACTTTTTTAAACTTTTCGAAAACAAAAATATAACCTCTTCTTCACAAAGAAAAGATATTATTAAATTTGTAAAATTACATAAAGACAAAATTAATAAAAAAGAAAATACTAAGATAGAAAAATTATATGAACAAAAGATTAGTTCAGAAATAAAGTTAGAGGTTTTAGTTAAATCCAAGTTATTTTTTAATACAATTATTGTTGTTCCATCAAATGACCAATTAAGTAAGTGGAAACAATGTGGTTCTAATAAAGATATTAATAATAATTATCCAATAAGAAGTTTAGAAAATGCAGATAAGAATATTTTTCAACAATGCCTAATCAAAGTTAAGGCAAAAAATATTGATATTGCTATAACTTGCTTGAAATCTTGGGGGTTTAACTTTGATAAAATTTTAATACCAACTCAACGTAAAAAGGGGCTTGCAGACATTTCCTTAGAATTTGTTGTAATAATTGGTTCTAAAGGAAATTTTAAAAATACTGAGTTGATTTTAAAATCAGATAAAACAATTGATCTAATTGAATATTCCCAAAAGATAGGAAAAAGACCATTCTTATTTATTGGAGAAGTTTTAACTAGCAAAAATTGGATTTATTGTATTGATTAAACAAAAAAACTTTCCACGAGAAATCTTTTTTAAAATATTTTAATTTAATTAAATATAATAAATAAGTTGGAAAAAATGAAATCTACAAAAGTTTTAGTTCCCTCGGGTGTTCTTGGATTAGGCTTTGATTTGAAAGCTTTAAACACTGGTATAAAAAATAAACCTGACATAATCGCTATTGATGGCGGTTCAACTGATAGCGGCCCATTTTCTCTAGGCTCCGGGACTTCTAAATATTCACGAGATGCAGTAAGATCAGAATGGAAAAGTCTTATGAAGGCCAGAAATAAGGCCAAAATTCCCCTAATTATTGGAAGTTGTGGAACTTGTGGAACTGATAGCATGGTTGACTGGATGGAGGAGATTACTATTGAGTTAGCAAAAGAGCTTAATCAAAATCTTAAAATTGCTAAGTTATACTGTGAACAAAAAAGAGAATATATTAAGATAAATTATAAAAATAGTAGAATAACATCTCTTAATCCTGCCCCAAATTTAAATGTTAGCTTAATAGATGAAATGACAAATATTGTTGCGCTTGCTGGTGCAGAACAAATTCAAGAATGTTTAAAAACAGGTGCAGATATAATTTTAGCAGGTCGAACTACTGATACTGCTATCATATCTGCCTTGCCCTTAATGAATGGTTCAGACCCAGGAGCATCCTGGCATGGTGCAAAAATTGCTGAATGTGGAGCTCTATGTTCCAGCAATCCAACATCAGGAGTGGTATTGGTCGAATTTGATCAGATTGGCTTTACAGTTGAAGCAATGTCTGAAAATGCTTTTTGCACCCCAGATACGGTAGCTGCTCACATGCTTTACGAAAATGCTGATCCTTATATCTTATTAGAGCCAGGAGGATACATGGATGTAACTAATGCATTCTATAGCTCCATCAATAATAGAAAGGTTAGAGTACAGGGAGCTAAGTGGCATACATCAAAAAAATATAATGTTAAGTTAGAAGGAGCACGAGTTTATGGTTATCAGACCTCATTACTGGTGATATTAAGAGAAAATTTTTACGTTAAAAATGCTATGCAGTGGACTGAAAAACTTACAAGTTTCTTAAAAAAGGAAATCAAGCTTAGAATGAAGTTAAATACTTCTGACTATTCTCTTGATTTTAGGCACATTGGTATAAATTCAACTTTAGGTGATTTAGAAAAAAGTGAAAGAATGCCTGTTGAGGTAGGAGTTTTATGTATTGTTACATCAAAAAGAAACAAAATATCCACTGAAATTGCAAAATTAATAAATCCATTTTTGCTACACTTTCCTCTAACTACTAATGAGGAACTACCTACTTTTGCTTTTCCATACTCTCCTGTTCATTCAGATAGAGGTTGTGTTTATGAATTTTCTTTAAATCACCTTTTAGAATTAAATAATCCAATGGATGCATTTCAAATAAAAGTATCAGAGGTGTAATTGTCAATTCTTGGAGAAAAAGTTAAGAAAATTAGATCCAAAAATGCAGGTCCATTTTGGATTACGGTTGATATTTTTTGCGGAAGTCAAAAAGTTTATAAGGAAGTATGTCTTAATTTGAATAATTCAAAAATAGCAAATTTATTGATGATAAATATTAAAGATTTAAAAAGATTTGAAATAGACAAATTAAATGTTATTAAGTTTTCTTTTCCAAGAAATATAACTCAAGGTCATATTTTTGATAGAGATATGCATGGAGCTCAACTAGCAATTCTGCTTTCTGAAATGGATTTTTAGATCATTTTTGGACATATTTAATTTCTTTCATGTGACACCTGTGGGTTTAAATTAAGTCTGAATATAACTCGAATGATTTAATAACTTATTTCAATATTATGGTTTAAATTTATAAAAATATTATTATATGTATATTTATAATTATAAGGAAAAAAAATGTTCATAATAAAATCAATATCAATCACCCTGACAATAATAATTTCATTTTTTTCAACTCATGCAATAGCAGAAAATTACACTGTAGAGATGCTAAACAAACTTGGAAAAGAGAGAATGGTTTATTCTGAAAAAGTTCTTTCGA
>QBZS01000078.1:0-3081 GCA_003279355.1 SAR116 cluster bacterium AG-335-N04 | reverse complement strand
GTGATTTGATTTTTCAATTGTGCAAACAGATATCCCTAATCTAGTTAGGGTTAAACTGCACATTATACCAGACAGTCCTCCTCCGCATATAACAACATCAGCATTTATTGTTTTCATTTGATACACTTAGAAATATATTGAAATAAATGTTCCTTCAATTACATTAATAATAATGATAACTATTATCAATGAATTTATTTGTGCTAAGGAGTGATTTATGAAGTATGAGAAATTAGAATTATTAATAAATGGAAAATGGAGAGCAGGTTCAGAAAATAAATCGGAACCCGTATATAATCCAGCCACTAATGAAATCATTGCTGATTTACCACATGCTTCAAAAAATGACCTAAAAGAGGCTTTAGAATCTAATAAAGAAGCGTTCAAATCCTGGAAAAAGGAACCATCCTTTAATAGACAAAAAATTATAGAAAATGCATGTAGAATACTTGAAGATAAATTTGATCATGTAGCTACTAACCTTACTGTTGAGATGGGTAAACCATTAGCAGAAGCTAAAATGGAGCTTTCTGTTGGGTTAGATGTATTGAGATGGTACGGAGAGGAGGGTAAAAGAGCATATGGAAGATTAGTACCTTCAAGAATGAATGGGCTTTCTCAAACTGTTATAAAAGAACCTATTGGACCTGTAATTGCTTTTGTTGCTTGGAATTTTCCGGTTATGAATGTTGTCCGAAAGATTGGTGGAGCTCTAGCAGCTGGATGCACAATTACCATAAAACCAAGTGAAGAAACTCCGGGTACTGCTATTGCAATTGGTAGGGCATTTGTAGAAGCAGGCCTGCCTCCTGGTGTGCTCAATATAGTATTTGGAGTTCCATCTGAAGTGTCGGAATACTTATGTAGTTCTAACATACCTCGTAAATTATCTTTTACTGGCAGTGTTCCAGTTGGAAAGCATCTTCAAAAACTTGCAGCTGAAAATATGATTAGATGCACAATGGAATTAGGTGGGCATTCTCCTCTAATGGTGTTTGATGATATTGACATAAAAAAAGCTGCAAAAATTTCAGTTGCGGGTAAGTTTAGAAATGCAGGACAAGTCTGTGTTTCTCCAACAAGATTTTTAGTACAAGATAATATTAAAGATAAATTTACAGAAGCTGTCATTGAAGAAACAAACAAAATCAAGGTTGGGAACGGTTTGGAAGATGATACCAATATGGGACCACTTATTGCAGAAAGAAGAATAGACATTATGAATGAATTTGTAAAAGATGCAATTGAAACTGGTGCAAATATAGAAATGGGAGGAAACCGGATGAACAGGGTTGGAAGCTTCTTTTCTCCCACTGTAATGACAGATGTTAAAGATGATGCTAAAATCATGAATGAAGAGCCGTTTGGACCTTTACTTCCAATTGATTCATTCAAATCAGTTGATGAGGTAATTGATAGAGCTAATAGACTTGATTTTGGACTAGCGTCTTATGCATTTACAAATGATCCTAAAATAATTGATAACTTGCGTTCAGAGATTCAAGCTGGTCTTTTAGCAGTTAATTCGACTGTTGTAAGTACACCTGAAACACCCTTTGGCGGCATCAAACACAGTGGCTATGGTTCAGAAGGAGGCATTGAGGGGCTTGACGCATTTTTGGTAACTAGATTTATTTCAGAGACTTATAATATTTGATAAAATTAGAACAAATCAGTAAACTTTAACAGTAGGAGATAAAAATGAAATTTATAGTTCTAGCAAAATATACTAAACAAGGAACAGATGGTTGGTTAGACAACCCCGATGAAGATCGACGTTCAATGATAAGTGGACTATCAGAGAAGATTGGCGGTAAATTGTTGGATTTATCATACACAAGAGGTATATATGATGTTGTAGCGGTAGTTGAGGCACCTAATGCGGATATAATGACATCACTAAAATTAGCTATGATGAAAACTGGTGCAATTGCAGAATTAATTATACTTGAAGATATCGATTTAAACGCCATAGCCAAAAAAGGATCACAAATGATTGGATTGTATAAAGCTCCAGGTAATTAATGAAAGTTGGCTAAAGAAATCAAAGCATAAAATTAAATAAATAATAACCAAATAAAACTAAGCGTAAAATTTTTGGATAAAAGGTTTAATTTCTAAAGTAATTATGTTGTTCGCTTTTGTCTAAAAAATAGAAACCAGCTGCTAAACCAATATTTTTTAAGAATTGAGTTAATTGCATTTGATTACTGAGGTCTGAGTGAAACATAAAGGCAGTCATAAAACAAAAAACCATCATGGTATATATAGCTATCTTTTTGTAAATATTCAGCAAAATCATAACAGGTATTATTAGTTCTACTAAAACACCTAGATAAACTATTTCTCTGTATAAATTAAAACTTTCTACCCAATTAATAGTTTGCTCAAGGTTTAATAGTTTGGTTATACCATTTGTAAAAAAAACACTAACTAACATTAGTGTAAAAATTTTGTCTATAATGTGTGCTCTTGTCATCATTATATGAAACAAATCCTGAAAATTTTGATAGCGATTATCATTATCATAAATTTTATTAATAAGGAACACTAATTCTCAATGCTTAAAGAAAATAATAAAATTATATTTGGTATTTTTTATATGTTGGCAGCCTCTGCATTTATTGGTGGCACTGCAGTTGTTGCTAAAATATTAGGAAAAGTTTATTTTGGAGAACCATTGAGCCCATTCCAAATAAGCCAATCACGGTTTTTATATGGATTTGTCTTTGTCTTAATATTTTCTTTATTTTATAAAATAAAAATTGAGTCACCAAATCCTAAACTACATTTCGCAAGAACATCATTGGGATGGATAGGTGCTACAATCCTATTTGGTACTTCTAGTCTTATTCCAGTCAACGATGCGGTTGCTATTAACTTTTCAAATCCAGTCTTTGCAATGATATTTTCAATAATAATATTAAAAGAAAAATATTTTCCATATAGATCAGTTGCAATGATAATTACATTTTCAGGGGCTATAATATTACTAAGACCTGATTTTTTAAATCTATACATTGAACCAGTAGCATTAGTTTCAATTTTTGGAGCAATTTGTTTGGGATTAGAAGCAATTTT
>QBZS01000077.1:0-3233 GCA_003279355.1 SAR116 cluster bacterium AG-335-N04 | reverse complement strand
TTTATATTTAAATTATTTTCAAAATAATTAAAACCATCGTAACTTACGAAGCCAACCAATCCTCCAGCATATTTCTTTGATATAATATTTTGAGGAATAATGTCTCTTAATTTATAATAAGGGTTTTCACATGAATATGATCTAATTTCACCTTTATCTATATCTTCAATTTTTAATTCATGTTTATTTTCTGAAAATATAAGATATTTTGGATCAAAACCAATTATATGGTAGCGAGAAATATTACTCTCTTCGCCTAGTGATTCAAATAAAAAACAGTTTTTAAAGTTAAATTGTATTTTTTGGAACAATTCAAAAAAATTATATTTATCGCCTATTTTTATGTATTTAGGTTTGCCTTCAATTTTAATTTTATTTGGTTCATTTTGTTTTTTAGTCATTTTTTATGATTTGCTCTTAAAATATCAATAATGTTGGATTTAATTTTAAAAATTTCTTCATTTTCAAAAGCGTATGAACCTCTTGTAACTGTTGCAATTCCTACGTTTAGATCTTCAGAAATTTCTCTTTGTTTTTTACCATGCAAAAGCATTTGAAATATCTTTAAACGATTATCAAGCTCTTTTAACTCTTTGTTGGTAAAAAGTGCTTTGAGGAACAATTCCATGTTTTTGAAATTGTTTGTTTTAGTTAATAGTTGATTCAATAAATTTGTTTTCATGTACTAGTACAATATTTTATTGATTAATGTAATTATATAAAAAAATTAGGCTTATAATTTATATAGCTTTAAGGTTGCCCGCAGAAACTTTACCGTCTTTGCCGTCTTCCAACTCATATTCAATTTTTTGATCAGGTTCTAGAGTTGTCATACCTGCAGCTTGTACGGCACTGATATGAACAAACACATCCTTGTCTCCACCCTCTGGTTCAATGAAGCCATAACCTTTTGTAGGGTTAAACCATTTAACTGTTCCTGTGGCCATTTTATTTCCTTTTCTTAGCTCTAAAAAATAAAGAGCGCTTAGTTAATATTGTGATTTATTAAAACATGATTTTACAATTATGTACTTAATAAACTTCGATATTATATTTCAATTCTTTATTTTAGCAAGTTTGATTTGAAATGTACTTATTTATAGTCTTTTTCATAAGCTTTTATGATTGAACTAACAGCTAAATTAAATGGCGTTTCAATACTATTTTCTTCTCCTAAAGTTACAACCATACCATTAATAGCGTCAATTTCAGATAACCTTTTTGCCTCAACATCCTGCAGCATTGAAGGTTTAGAGTCTAAAAGTTTTTTGCCAAATTCTGTTATATATTTAATTGTGTCATCAAAAGTAAAATTAACATTTTTAATGTCGCCCATTTTCCTGGCCTCTATAGCACACCCTTTAGCTACTTCAAACATTTGTTTGTTTCCCATTACTTCACCAAGTGTTTTCCTGAATACTGAGCATGGGCCACTATAAGCAACGTTACATATAAATTTTTCCCAAATTAATTGTTCTATATCTTCGAAAGCTTTTGCGTTAAACCCTGCATCAGACCAAACCTTAACTAGTTTTTCTAATCTTTGAGTTATTCCTCCATTCATTTCACCAATTCTTATCATACTCATATTATTATGATGAGCATGTCCAGGACCAACCATTGCTGCTCCAAAGCCTTGAGCCACTCCTAGAAGAATATTGTCAGTAGGCATAAAAGTAGCAATTCGTTCACCAGCACCTAGCCCATTCTGTATAGTTAAAATAAGAGAATTTTTTGATATTATTTTGCTTAGATTAGATGCGGCAGAACCAACTCCAGATGCCTTAGTTGCTATTATAAATAGTTCATATCCTTTTGCATCTTCTATGTTATTCGACACATTTATATTTTTAACCACATTATCACCACTGAAACCTGAAACTCTAAGACCATCTTTTCTTATGGCTTCTAAATGCTCTTCCCAAAGATCAATTACTAAAACCTCATTATTATTTTGAGCAAGAAAGGATGCATAAATAGATCCCATTGCACCTGCTCCAATTATAGCAATTTTCATAACCTAATCTCCATCACTGCTTAATAAAAGTTCCATTGTTTAATTCAGACATAGCAAGTTGAATTTCATCACTAGAATTCATTACAATAGGTCCGTGCCATGCAACGGGTTCTTGAATAGGATTACCAGAGATTAGTAGGAATCTAACACCTTGATTTCCAGATAACAGCTTAACTTCATCACCTTTATCAAAGGTAATTAGCGTCTTATTTCCACTCATGTCACGTATTGTGTAGTCTTCATTGTTAAATGATTTTTCAATTTTAATGCCTTTAGGCTCCGAGGCATAATCAAAGTTAGCCTCTCCTTCAAAAACATATGCAAAACAATTATCTCGTAATGATATTGGGAAGTTTTTAATTTTGTTTGGTGGAACATAAATGTCAAAATATTGAGGATTAGATGCAATTCCCTTTATTAAACCTTTATACCCCCGATAATCACCTATTATTATTTTTATAATAGTACCATCGTCATCATTTATAACTTTGATATCGCTTGATTTTATATCTTGATAGTTAGGATCAGTCATTTTAAGATAAGATGGTAAATTAGCCCATAATTGAAAACCATGCATTTCACCTTTATAATTACCTAAGGGCATTTCTTGATGAAGTATACCTGAACCTGCAGTCATCCATTGAACATCTCCATCATTCAGCTTTCCTGAATTTCCCATGCTATCTTTGTGTTCCACGGCTCCTTTTAAGATATAAGTGATTGTCTCTATTCCTCTATGAGGATGCCACGGGAAACCTAGTTGGTAATCTTGGGGATTGTTATTTCTAAAATCATCAAGTAGTAAAAAAGGATCAAAATCACTAGTATTTCCAAAGCCAAAAGCTCTATCTAATTTTACACCAGCACCCTCTAAAACTGGATTTGATTTTTTTCTTTCTAAAATTGGTCTAACAGTCATAATATCTTTATAACTTTAAAAATAATAATTATGAACTTTTTTTTATCCATATAGATAAATTGATATTTCACCAAAAATAAATAAAAAAGGAACTTAAAATTTGTTTGAGCAAGCGTTAAGTGGCTTAAGTACAATTAATCAATTAGAATTATTAATTCCTACAAGTATTTTAGCAGTCATGTTGGTAGCAATATCAAAATCAGGATTTGGAGGTGGCTTAGGTGGTTTAGGCTTTCCTTTAATGGTATTAGTATTGCCGCCTAAATTAGCATTAGCGGTTTTTTTGCCGTTAACATT
>QBZS01000076.1:0-3355 GCA_003279355.1 SAR116 cluster bacterium AG-335-N04 | reverse complement strand
GATAAAATTTTAAATGAGCAAGAAATAAATAATTAATCTAAATTTTTTTTTAATATAGACTTGCCTTCATTTAGAAGGGACTTTATCTCTGAAATGCTTTGATTTGCTCTGTCATAAAAAGTATTATTTTTATTTTTGTATTTATTGTTGATAAGGTTAATTGCTCCTTTAATTGTAAAGCCCTCTTCATATAACAATTTCTTAATCATTAATAAATACCTGATATCTGAAGAAGAATAATATCTTCTTCCAGTAGGACTTTTTCTAGGCTTTATAAATAAAAATTTTTTTTCCCAAAATCTTAATACATGTGTTTGGACACCAACAAGATTTGAAGTTTTAGAAATTGTATAAAAGGTATCTTCTTCAAACATAAGATTTAAGCTTTAATTTATTTAAATTTAGATTTTAAAATATTTGAAGAATTAAAAGTCACAACATTTCTTGCTTTAATTGGCGCTTCAACTCCAGTTTTAGGATTTCTACCTATCCTTATTTTTTTATGCCTTACTGAAAAAGTCCCAAAAGAGGAAATTTTAACGTCTTCACCATTTTCTAATCCATTTAATATTAACTCAAAAATTTCTTCAATTATAATAGAAGACTCCGATAATGACAGACCTACACTGTCACTAATAGCTTCAATAATATCATTTCTAGTCCAAGTTTTTTTCATGAAATAACCATAATATAATTTAAATAATATAAAAATTTTTTTTTAAGTTTTTGGCTTTCCAATTCGAATTATTGAAGCTCCCCAACTTAACCCCCCACCAATTGCCTGAAATCCTAAAAGATTCCCATTTGTAATTTTTTTCTCAGATATTGCATTATCTAATGCTAAAGGTATAGAGGCTGCAGAAGTGTTGCCATGATATTTGACAGTTGATATTATTTTTTTTGAATTCATTTTCAATTTTTCAGCTACTGCTAATATAATCCTTTGATTAGCTTGATGTGGTACCAACCAATCAATTTGATTAATTTCTTTATTTGAAAGTAATAAGGCTTCCTCTAAAGATAAAGATAATTTATCAATAGCGTGTTTAAAAATTTCTTTACCAGACATTTCTATAAAACCAGAAATTTGATTGTTAGAAACACCTCCGTTAGTTTTTAATAAATCATATAAATTACCATCTGAATGAATTACATTAGATAAAATTCCCCAATCATTTAATTTTTTATCAATATTTTCAAATTTTTGCAGTATAACAGCTCCAGCACCATCGCCAAATAATACTGAGGTTGTACGATCATTCCAATTTAAAAGTTTTGACATTGAATCAGCCCCAATAACTAAACAATTGCTGTAATGATTATCTTTCATCATAGATTTAGCTACGGATAGAGCAAAAACAAAACCAGCACATACAGCTTGCACGTCAAAAGAAACTGAATTTATTCCTAATTTTTTTTGAACAAGAGTAGCTGTAGCTGGGAACGTATTATCGGGTGTAGTTGTTGCAACAATAATTAAATCAATTACTTCTTTTTTGATTTGAGCATTTAATATGGCATTTAAAGCAGCATTTACAGCCATATCTGAAGTCGTTTCATTTTTGGAAACAAAATGTCGAAACTTTATACCTGATCGTTTGGTTATCCATTCGTCAGAAGTATCTATAAATTCAATGAGATCTTCATTTGAATATTTATTTTTTGGTAAGTAGGAACCAACTCCCGTCATTAATATTTTGCTAGAAATAATAATTTCTCCGTTAATATTTAAATTTACAAGCTTAGGTTAATTTTACTAATTTTATTTTTTAAATCATGAATGAAATTATATTTTACCATATCTACCGCAACGCAAATGGCATTGGCAAAACCGAAAGCATCTGTTCCACCATGACTTTTTACAGCTACAGCATTTAAACCTAAAAAAACAGCTCCATTATATTTTCGTGGATCCATTTGCAATCTAAAATTATTTATAGCTTTTTTAGCAAATAAATATCCTATTTTAGCACTCAAAGAGCTTGATAATGCTTTTTTCAAATAAGATGTGACTAATAAAGCCGTTCCTTCAGCTGTTTTTAAAGATACATTACCACTGAAGCCGTCAGCAATAATGACATCTGAAATACCTTGAGCTATTTTATCACCTTCAATAAAACCCACATAATTAATTTGACTTCTTAAGTCAGACAAAATTTGCGAGGCTTCTTTTATATAATCAAGACCTTTTTGTTCCTCTTCACCAATATTTAGAAGTGATATTGAAGGATTATCAACTCCCATTACAATATTTGCAAAAGCCTGCCCCATAAAAGCAAATTGAACTAAATTTTTAGCGTCACAATCTATATTTGCGCCTAAATCTAGCATGCAACTTTCACCTGTTATTGTTGGAAAATAAGCTGCAATTGCTGGCCTATTTATACCTTCTATTGGCCTTAGAAATAATTTTGCCATTGCCATCAATGCACCTGTATTTCCAGCAGAAACTATAGCGTCAGCTTTACCAGATTTAACAGATTGAATAGCCATTCCCATAGAAGAGTTTCTACCTTTTCGCACTGCAATGCTCGGTTTTTCGTTTGCATCAATAAATTCGTCAGTATGAACAATTTCAGATTCTTTGAGTACTTCTGAAGAATTTATTAATGGCAATAATTTTATTTTATTTCCAAAAAAAGAAAATTTTACATAAGGATGTCTTATTTTTGTTTGAGCTGCTCCGTCGACTATAATTTGAGGAGCATTATCACCACCCATAGCATCCAAAGATAAGCGAATAGATTTTGTCAAAAATAACTCCAATAAAAGTTAACTAAACTTTAAGGTATAAAAAATAACATATCATTAATAGCACATAACCAAAGCAAAGTAATAAGTATTATAATACCTTAAAAATATTACTCATATTTAGGAAACTTAAATTCATTTAATAAAAAGTATTGCTCTTTTTTATTATCAAACTCTAAGAAGATTTTTTCACAATATTTTACTAATAAATCTGGGGCATTACCAAAATCAAAAACATTTCTATAAACGTTTTTAATAATATGTTTTTTTAACTTTTTAAAATCTTTATTATTTAAACAATCACAATAGGCTTGTTGTCGTCCCATATATGAATTAATCATCTGCTTTATTTTAATATGAACACCCGCATCTCCTGCGCCTAATTCTCTAAGGCTTAAGTCTAAATCCAAAAAGATCTTGTCAAACAAATTTTGTGATAATTCTCGTCCTTTAGATCCACACCTAGATAGATAAAATGTCAAAAAAATTGAAAACAAGACCAATAAATCAAATCTGCCGTCAATTGTATCAGGTACTAAAAGATCATCATAGAAAGCTCTATTTCTTGATACATTAACAATTTTAAAATAAAAGTTATCTATTA
>QBZS01000075.1:0-3388 GCA_003279355.1 SAR116 cluster bacterium AG-335-N04 | reverse complement strand
TGTACAGTTTTATCTTCAGAAAATTTAAAAAACCTGCAATGGATGCCTGAAACATGTGCATACAAGCTTATAGATCAAGGAAAAAAGTTACCCAAATGGCATCCTCTTATATCTGGAGACGAAGAAGAAATCGTAAAAAGTGGAAATAGTGTAAAAAATAGAGTAACTAATGAAAAAAATATAAAAGTTAAAAACTTGCCTGATTATATATATGATTGGTAAAAATTATAGGTACAAATATGTCAAAGAATATGTGGATTTTAGCGGCACTAATTTCTGTTTTAGTCATAGCTTCGATTTATCGAGAACAATCAGGTATGAAAATGCCAGATCATTTAAATTGTAAAGAATCAATGTTACAACAAATGTTTTCAAATCAGTGTACGCCAAGATCTGGATTAATAAAGAAACAATAAAAATCTAATATAGAGTTCCTAATAAATGAAAATTGCAATAATTGGTTCTGGTATATCGGGGCTTTCTTCGGCTTTACTTTTGTCACAAAAACATAATATTACTTTATTTGAAATTGACAAAAGATTTGGAGGTCATGCAAACACAGTTGATATAATACATAAACAAAATTTAATTTCAGTTGACACAGGCTTTATTGTTTATAACAAGTTAAATTATCCTAATTTAATAGGTTTTTTTGATTTTTTGAAAATAGAAACAATACATTCCGATATGTCCTTTGCTGTTTCTGCAAGAGATGGACAATTAGAGTATTCTGGATCTATGACGGGAATATTTGCACAGAAAAGAAATTTATTTAATATTAAATTTTATAAAATGCTTAAAGATATCATTGTTTTTTTTATGTTTGGTTACAAATATGCTTTTCAAGTTAAGGAAAATGAAAGTTTAGGTGAATATGTAAAAAGATGTAAGTTTAGTGAAGAGTTTGTAAATGATCATCTTATCCCAATGTCTTCTGCTATATGGTCTTGCCCAGAAAAGGAAATATTGAATTTTCCTGCGAAAACTCTACTTACTTTTTTTAAAAATCATCAGTTAATAAATTTTATATTTCGACCAAAATGGAGAACGGTTAAGGGTGGTTCAAGACAATATGTGAATAAAGCTATAGAAAAACTTAAAAAGAACAAAAAAAATAAATTAGTCTTAAATTCAAAAATTAAATCAATTTTTTCTAAAAATAATAAAATTGAAATCAACTTTGAAAAAAATACTGAAATATTCGATAAAGTTATTATGGCAACACACCCAGATCAGACGATAAGATTAATCCAAAACTTAGATAAACAATCAACTGACATTCTAAGTAAATTTAAATATCAAAAAAATACAGTTTACTTACATTCCGATACAAACTTCATGCCTAAAAATAAAAAAACATGGTCTAGCTGGAATTATATATCTAGTAAAAAAGAAAAAAAATCGTCAGTGACATATTGGATGAATTTACTTCAAAAAATTAATACTTCTCTAAATGTATTTGTTAGTTTAAACCCATATTTAATTCCTTCAAAATCTTTGACTTACAAAAAAATTATTTATGAACACCCTATTTTTAACTCTGAAACTAATGAAGCTCAAAGTAAAATGGTTGAAATACAGGGAAAAAATAATATTTTTTATGCAGGAGCTTGGTTAAAATATGGTTTTCATGAAGACGGTATTGCGTCTGCTGTAAATATAAGTAAGACCTTTAAAGTTGATGTGCCCTGGGATCAAAGAAATGAGTTTATTTAATGATATTAAATACAGGTTGTATTAAATTTTATAATGGATTTATTCATCATTCAAGGAAAGATGGTAAAGAACATTTTTTTAAAAATAAAATGAATGCAATTTTTATAGAATTAAGAAATGACAAATGTAAAAAAATATATAAATACCCAACTTTATTTTCTATAAATAAGTTTAATTTATTAGCCTGGCATTCATCAAATCATGGAGATCAATTAAATCACCCAGAAAATCAAAATTTGTATCAATTCATTTTATATTTAATCCAAAAATCTGGTGCTAATGAAAATAAAGTTCGTAATATTAAATTATTAACATTCCCCAAAGTACTTGGTTGGGGATTTAATCCTTTATCTATTTATTTTTGTTATGATACCAAAGGGTCATTATTACATTCTGTTTTTGAAGTAAGAAACACCTTTGGAGACATACATCATTACGTATTAAAAAATCTAAATAAAAATAATGTTGTTCAAAAAACTGTAAAAAAACTTTTCGTATCTCCTTTTTATCCCCAAAAAGGTTACTATCATCTATATGCAAATCAATTTAATGATAAGATATTAACATCTGTAGATTACATAATTAATGAAAAAAAAGTTTTTTCTGCTTCCATGGATCTAAAGGAAATAAAATTTAATAATTTTAATATTGTAATAGCTTTTATGAAACTTTATTTGTTTCCTGGCAAAATTTGGATAAATATTCATTTACAAGCTTTTTTTCTTTGGTTAAAAAAAATCAGGCTTTATAAGATCCCTTCTAGTCAAAAAGTTAAACATTCATTCGGCATCAAAATATCAAAAGATTAACAAATTTATTTTTATTTATAAAAGGAAATCAATATTAAATGAAATTTTGGAATAAATTATTTTTAAATGGAGTAAAAAAATTCCCTTATGGATCTATTTCTATAGAATGGCCAGATGGAATTATGAACAAAATAGATGCTGACAAGCATGGTCCCCATGCACATTTAAAAATAGCTGATAATAATGTTATAAAAGAAATTATTCATGGTGGGTCAGTAAAATTTGCTGAACTATATATGGACAAAAGAATATCATCTAAAAATTTGACTTCACTTATGTATTATTGTGCCCTAAATAATGATCAAGCTGAAGAAACATTTAAAATTTCTTTTTTTAAATATCTTCATAATAAATTTTTACATTTCAAAAATAAAAATACTAAAATCCAAGCCAAGAAAAATATCTCGTATCATTATGATTTAGGTAATCAATTTTATAGATATTGGTTAGATAAATCTATGACATACTCTTCTGCAATATTTTCAAATCAATATGATAAACTCGAGCTTGCTCAAAAAAATAAATATAAAAAACTAGCTGAGTTATCAAATATAAAAAATGGAGATACAATATTAGAAATTGGATGTGGATGGGGCGGTTTTTCTGAATTTTTAGGTAATAATTATGATTGCAAAATAACTGCTATAACAATTTCCAAAGAGCAATTTAATTTTGCAAAAAAAAGAATTAAAGAAGCCAATTTATCAAAAAAAGTAACAGTTTTATTCTGTGATTATCGTAACATTGAAGGTAAGTTTGATAAAATTGTATCCATAGAAATGTTTGAAGCAGTAGGTAAGGATTACTGGAATGTTTTTTTTGATAAAATTAAAAGTATATTAAAACCTAATGGTAATATTGGG
>QBZS01000074.1:0-3477 GCA_003279355.1 SAR116 cluster bacterium AG-335-N04 | reverse complement strand
TTTTGTAACAGCTTTAATGTATTTGGTGTAAGCCTCACTTTCTGAAATGTTTTGATTATTATTTTTTATAATATTCTTTTCTGAAACATACATTTCTAACAAATTATATATTGGAGGTCCTTAAATATGGATTAATCGCTTCAGCGCCGTAACCTGCTAAAAGACATAAATCGTGAACTCTTCTAGCTTCTCCAGTTTCAACAACCAAACCAACTTTAGTTCTTAAACCTTTTTTGATCAAATGATGGTGTAGAGCGCTCGTAGCTAATAATGCAGGTATGGCGACATTATTTTTATCAAGGTCTTTATCTGACAAAATGATAATATTACATAGTTTGTCATTAATTAAATTTTCAGCCTTTTCGCAAATCTCTTCAATAAAATCTGCAATTTTGAATTGTTTACTAACTTTTTTGTTATAACAAATACTGAGAGTAAGGGATTTCAAATCTCCAGATGAAAAATCTTGGATTTTTCTTATTTTTTCGATATCTTCGTTGCTTAATATGGGATGATTAACTTCAATTAATTTTTGATTTGCTCCTGATTTGGGATCAAGTAGATTAGGTCTTGGGCCAATAAAATTCATTAATGACATTACTAACTCTTCACGTATAGGATCAATCGGAGGATTTGTTACTTGAGCGAAATTTTGAAAAAAGTAATCATACAATAAACGGTTCTTATCAGATAAAGCAGCTAAAGGAATATCCCGTCCCATAGAACCTATGGGATCTTGTCCTTCTAAAATCATAGGTTCAAGAAAAAACTTTAAGTCTTCTTTATTATAGCCAAAGGCTTGTTGTGAATCTAGTAAAACATTTTCGTCAGGAAATTCTTTGTTAGTTTTAATATCAAGAGTTTCGATCTTTATTTTAGATGCTTTAACCCAACTATCATAAGGAAAAGTATTGACTAGCTTATCTTTAAGTTCCTCGTCAGATATTATTCTTTGTTCTTGTAAATCTACAAGGAGCATTTTACCTGGCTGTAATCGCCATTTTTTTATTATTTTATTTTCTGGTATATCTCGAAGCACTCCAACTTCGGAAGACATAATTACTAAATCGTCATTGGTAACAACATATCTTGCAGGTCTAAGTCCATTTCGATCTAATGTAGCAGCTATTTGTAAACCGTCAGTAAATGCCATAGCTGCTGGACCATCCCACGGTTCTATTAAAGCTGAATAATATTCATAGAATGATTTACGTTTAGAGTCCATTAATGAGTTATCTTTCCAAGCTTCTGGTATCATAAGCATCATAGCATGCGGTAATGAATAACCAGACATAACGAGTAGTTCTAAAGCGTTATCGAATGTAGCTGAGTCTGAAGGAGATTTTTCAATGATTGGCCATATTTTCTTTAAATCATCTTTTAACACTTCTGATGACAAACTGTACCTTCTCGAATTCATCCAGTTAGTATTGCCTTTGACAGTGTTTATTTCTCCATTGTGACATAAATACCTAAATGGTTGCGCAAGTCTCCAAGAGGGAAAAGTATTTGTAGAAAATCTTTGATGAAACAAAGCAATAGCTGTCTTAAAATTTTTGTTTTGGAAGTCAATGTAAAATTTAGATAAGTTTGGGGCTAAAACCATTCCTTTATATATAATTGTCCTTGAAGAGAGGGAAACAACATAGAAGTCGTCCCAGCTGTCTTTTTCATTTTGGAGTAAAAAAAGACATTGTTTTCTGATAACATAAAGTTTTCTTTGAAACTCCTGCTCTGTTAATGTAGCTTCGACTTTTTTAATAAAAAATTGTTTTATAATCGGTGAATTATCTTTAACACTTTTACCTAATACACTTTCATCTACAGGAACATCTCTCCAACAAATTAGTTCTTGATTTTCGTTTTTTATTGCCTTTTCAACAGCTTGAACTGCTAATTCTGCTCTCTTTCTTTGAGATGGTAAAAACACCATCCCTACACCATAGCTTCCAACTTTGGGTAATTTTATATTGGAATTGATTAAGATTTTTTTAAAAAAGTCATCAGGTATCTGTATTAATATCCCCGCACCATCTCCAGCTAAGGGATCTGCACCTACCGCACCTCTGTGATCAAGATTATGAACAATTTCTAAGGCTTGATGGACTATTTCATGTTTTGGTTTGTTTTTTATATTCGCAATAAACCCAAAACCACAATTCTCATGTTCGTTTTGAGGATCATATAAACCATATTCCTTGGGAAAACCCATTTTGTTAATTTTGTTTTTCTTCATCCATTAATCCTTAGTATTAATTGGCTAATGTAGGTTATAGAGCGCGTTTTATTATTAGGTAACACCTTAAGGGAAGTGGAACATAGTTAATATAACTACAATTGTAAAATGATTCATTATATGTCAGGTATGCATAAATTGCATTTCAAAAATGATTAACAAATTAATTAATTGTTTCTGCTTCTTTTGTCATAAAATCTTTAAAAGCTTTTATTCTAGAATCATTTCTTAATTCATAATTAAAACATAATGATATTGACATTTTAGGACCATCTAATTGTGATAAAACTTCCGTAAGCTCTATCATTTCAAATTCCATCCAATCAGGTAAAGAGGCTATTCCCATGCCAACTTCAGTAGCTTTTGCGATACCATAAATACTTGAAACTTCTAAAATTGGTTTTCTAGGTCTTTTATTTTCTTTGCCAATTGTTAACAACCAATTTAACCTATGCCTATCAATTGGCGGTTGAGCATCTTCACCATAAGAAATAATTTTGTGGTTATCTAAATCACTACTGGTTTTAGGATATCCATTTTTCGAAATATATTCATTAGATGCAAATATCTTATATTTACAATCAGCCAACTTAATTTGAACATCATCTTGTGACACACTTGGAGTCATTCTAACTTCTATATCTGAATTAAAATTTGTAACTCTTGGCTCAGAGTCTCTTAGACTTAGTGCAACACTTATATCAGGATAGATAGATTTAAATTTAGACATCCTCGGTGCAACCCATAAAGCTCCAAAAGCATTTGTTGCAGAAACATTTAACCTTCCGGAGGGAACATCCATGTCTTCAAGCAACTGATTATGTGTTTTACTTATATCAGAAGCTAAAACTTGAACAGAAGATGACAATCTCATTCCCGCCTTGGTTAATGAAATACCGTCAGAATTTCTCAAAAAAAGTTTTATACCTAATTCATTTTCAAGAGCCTTCATTTGTCTACTTAGCGCAGATTGACTTATGTGTAATATATAAGACGCTTCGGTTATATTTCGTGTTTGAGCGACAATGTTGAATAATCTTAATCTATCCCATTTCATTGCGTTGACCTTTAATGACAAGAAAATTAGTATGATTTAATATACATCTAATAAATATCTTTTTTCTTTTTTTAAATTTTTAATATATTCCAAGCTTTTGATTTCATTACAATCAAGTTGATCTTCTATTATTCTTTTTAACATTTTATCTACATCTTTTGCCATTTTTAGTGCGTCACCACAA
>QBZS01000073.1:0-3560 GCA_003279355.1 SAR116 cluster bacterium AG-335-N04 | reverse complement strand
TGTTTCTAGTAATATATTCACAGCATTTGGAACATTAAATCTAGCATCTACTGACGGATCACCAATCAAGTTAACTGATACGTCAACAACGAATGCTGGTTTAGCAAAGCTTGGTCTTCAAGGTCAAAGTTCTGCTATAGAGGTTTCAAACTCTGGTATAACAGTTAGTGATTTAGCTAATGCAACGGCTTCTCTGTCTAAAATTGATGCTGCAATAACTAAAGTATCAGATTTTAGAGCTTCATTTGGTGCTGTTGAGAACAGAATTGATGCTTCTATAAATAACCTAACTACATTAAGGGTTAACACATCGGCAGCACAATCAAGAATTGAGGATGCTGATTTTGCTGCAGAGACATCAAATTTGACAAAGTCTCAAATTTTATCTCAGGCTGCAACTTCAATGTTAGCTCAAGCAAATGCATCTAAGCAAAACTTATTACAATTAATACAAGGATAAGCTTAGTGATTGATATCTTCAGTAGAGTTCTTTTAATAAGAACTCTACAAAGAAAAGAAATAAAATTGTGCATGACAAAATTAAATACAGAACATTAAAATAAGTAGAGCCCCTGAATAGGGGCTCTACCTTTTTGGGGTAAGTCACTTTATCTGTGACTTGTACATGGCAGGATTTTTATTTTACAGAACATAAATCCGTCACCAATTATTGTTGCAACAACTGAAGTACATTTTGTTGTGCTTTACCAGCTTGAGCTATCATAGCCATAGCCGATTGTTGCAAAATCTGTGCCTTAGTCAATCTTGCTGATTCTTTTGCAAAGTCAGCGTCTTGTATTCTTCCTCTAGACGCATTTGTATTTAAAGCAACATTTGATAAGTTATCAATAGCCTTTTCCATTCTACTCATTAAAGCACCAAGTTTAGCTCTTTCTTTATGAATGCGGTCTAGCGATCTATCTAAAACTCTTAACGCATCTATTGAAGCTTGTCTGGTTTTTACATTAACAGCAGATAATTTATCTAATGAGGCTGCACCAGGCGAAGCCTCAAATAATCCCTTTCCGTCTTCACCAACAATGGTAAAACTATTGCTTGATGACATTTCTAATTGTCCTGTTACGATGACTGAATCAGCAGCTTTTATACCAATAGTAATTGCGCCAGTGGTCGCAGCTGAAGTTACAACAGTATGGATTGTTCTAAATATTTGTCTTCCAGTTACGGTTCCGTTTGCTGTTGGACCTGTGATAGTTTCGGTTAAAGAAGAACCATCCATTCCAGTCCCCGTTACAGTAAAAGTTTTTCCACTTTCGTCACTTGCCGAACTAGTTACGGTTACAAGAGCGGCCTGGTTTACAATTGTATTTAAAACACCAACTTTTACATCCGCATTTGTGTCAGCTGCTGAAGGTACAACAGATGTTACTGTTGCAAAAATATTAGTTGATTGTTTAGTGCCTGCAGAAGTAAATGCGGTTATAGTTTCTTCGAGCGCATCACCATTAAGGTCAGTACCTGTAATTTTAAAAGTTCCATCAGTGGCATCGTCAGATGTTATTGTTATAAATGAATTATGGACAGTAGCTGTATTAAGCATTGTAATACTTTGAGTACCATTAAATCCATTACCAGTTGTAATAGCAACAGATGTTGCAATTGCGTTATCGTCAGTTGCTTTACTTAGTGGTCCTGAAGATGTAAATGCTGTTGGAGTTGTTGTTCCAATTCTTCCACCAATTGTAATTACTCCGCCAGGAGTTCCTGTATAAATACCGTCTACATCTGTAGTTGTTGCACTTGTATCACCCAAAAGAACTGCATTTCCTGCTGTGGCTTCATCATTATCCAAACTAGTAACCATTAGGGTTCTTCTTGATCCAGTTGATGTTGTGTCTCCGTCAAAGTTAACAGTTCCTAATTTAATATCGTAACCCTCATTTTGAACCAGGATAATAGAAGATTTGTCAGTAGATAAAGTAGCAGTTACCCCAGTAGTTGATGTGTAATTGTTTATAGAATCTCTCAAACCAGACAATACCGAACTAGCTTTATCATTACTTAATGTAATATTTGCAGCGATAGTTACTGCATTTGTATTTTTGCCTTGAATACTTATTGATAAACTAGTCTGACCATTATAAGCATCATCTAGTGATTTAGCCTCTAATTTTAATTGAGTTGACGCAACGGCGGTAACACCAGTTGCATTAAATACAGCATTAACTGAAGTTGCCATATCTCTAACATTAGATCCTGCAGCCACTGAAATAGCAGAACTACCCAAAATTCCGTGTATTGTAAAAGCTTCGGCTTGAACCAGATTTGCTTCAGTTGTATCGGCGACAGCGTAGGCGTTTAATGCTAAATTATCATTTTTATTAGATGTATCTGTTCCATCTGATTTGGCTTTAAAAGCACCTAAAGAATCCAATCTCATTGAAGATATTGATAGCGATGCAAATTCTCTTTCATGTGTTCCTATTTGAAAACGTCTATCTGCAAATGACCCATCTAAAACAGCAATCTCATTGAATGTTGTATCTCTGGTAACTCTGTCTAATTCAGATAACATCTGTATAACTTCTTGATCTAGATACGATCTCTCTTCAGCATTCATAACATCTGATGCTGATTGAATAGCTAATTCTCTAATTCTTTGTATAATTGCCGAAGATTCGTCTAAAGCACCCTCAGTAACTTGAGCCATAGAAATAACATCGGCAGCATTTCTGACTGATTGTTCTAATCCTTTAATTTGGGCCGTCATTCTATCAGCAATTGCAGCACCCGCAGCATCATCACCTGCGTGATTTATTCGTTTACCAGATGATAAACGTTCCATTGCCTGAGTCATATCACGTTCTGTGATAGTCATCTTATTAAGTGCAAACATTGCCGCACTGTTAGAATTTACTGTTGGCATGTTAATCTCCAAATAATTTCTCAGGAAATCATTGCAATTGCTATGCCAATTCTGATGATTTTTTATTTAAGCATATTTTTCAACAGATTTTTTTAATTGAGTAAGTGTTAATGGAATAGCACTAATCATATTATATCTAGTTGAAATCTCATTATGAAAATATGAAGGTGATAAGGAAGCGCGAGACCTTATAAAGCTCTCTGTAAGTGAGCCATTACTTGCTAATTGATTATTTACATATACATGTCTTATAAAATTTGGAGGCATGTTATTTAAAGGTCTTTTTGAAACACTTGTTTCTTCAACTACTCCATTATTTATTGGCATAATGTTTGCAGACAAACTTGATGTCTCATTTTTCAAAGGTTTAGAAGTGTAGACTCCATTAATTCCATATGGATTTTGAGCATTATTAATAATCATGAAATGAATTAAACACAAAAAACAAGAAAAATCAAATTTTTGACATTAATTAATATAATTTAAGTTCTGCTATGACAAACAAACAATACATAAATGCATATAAAAAAACACAACAATCTTCTAATACAGAGACGTCTTCTCATGAAATAATTAGAACTTTGATGAAAGAGTTAGTTAACTCAATGCACAAAATTGTATTAGATATACAAGATGATAGAGCTAAAAAAGTTGACAAATACTCATTAGACAA
>QBZS01000072.1:0-3674 GCA_003279355.1 SAR116 cluster bacterium AG-335-N04 | reverse complement strand
ATTTGTGCACAAATCTGTTTTTTAATTGCTCTTAGGAGTAACCAGTTAAACTTTGTTATACCTTTTTTTTACAGTACTCTAATTTTTGTTTTATTTTATGACTATGTAATCTTTAGAGAGTTACCTGATTTTTTAAGTCTTTCTGGGTCGTTATTGATTATGATTGGAGGTGTGTATTTGTTTTTAAAAGAAACTAATAAGGATTTTTAATGCCATCAAATACACAAACATTGAAATTAAATTTTGGAGATAATCTCCCATCTATTTCATTTTAATCACCTGATTATTTTACAATTTATAGAGTAATACTTATTCAGTCTACAACATACTTTAACTTAGTTTAAATTTGAAAAATTCTTAATGCCTTGATCGCTAACTTTAGACAATTTTTTAAAATATTGCACACTTTATGAACAGATTTTAGATATTGCCAGGTAAAAAGGCTTGTAAATATTTTACTTGGACCTTTTCCTATCTACGATACTTATCAAGACTAGATTTTGGTTTAAGATCACTCATTTCAGACGAAAATAACAAGTATTTAAATGGTTGTAAAAATATTTGTGATTTGTGGCTAAGCAACTTGTAACCATTAATAGTATTGAGAAATTGCTATGTCAAAAATAAAATTCCAAGATGTATTTCGAGACGCCATTCAGTCTTTATTTGGAACGAACCCGTCTGCCCAGGAAATGATAGATGCTTATCCAACTGCCCATCTGATTGGCACTGATGCTATTCAGACAGGTGGCGGTACCTTTTTTGATATTTTTGCCAAGAAAAGCCGTAACGAATGGGCAGAAGTTGAAAAACTGCTTTTACATTTTAAAAGTCATGGGGTACGGCAGTCTGCTCTGATCCGTGGTGATTTTCTTCTTGGTTATGAGCCTCAATCTTATGATGTAATAAAAGGGCTAGTTTTTGAATATGCAAAAATGGGGGTGAATATCCTGCAGAATTTCCACGGACTAAATGATGCAGCATGTCTTTCTGGTGTTGCTCAGGCTGTCACAGAAGCCCAAGGTGAGGGTTACGATATTATAGCACAAGGAACAATTTGTATTGAAGATAATCCAAATGTAACTGTTGCCAGATGTCTAGTTTTTGCTGAAGAACTTATAGAACTTGGCCATAAAGGATTTTATTTGAAATCCGCTAGTGGAAGATTAAGTGCCTATTTTGTATATGAACTTGTGTCATCATTATATAAGAGATTTCCTGACCAGGATATAACCATTCACGCACATTCCACTTTTGGTGAGGCTCCTGTCTGCTACATGGCTGCGGCTTTGGCGGCTGTGGAATTGGATAAGGATATAACAATGGATGTACAACACCCAGCTCTTGCTGGGTCAACAGCGCAACCAAGCATGAACAAGATGTTAAACCTCATAAGGAATTATCCTGATGAAAGAGTTGCTGCAAAATCCCCGCAATTAAATTATGATGCTATCAAAGCTAGTATGTCTTCCCTTTATGGGTTACGTTTTCAATATCGTGATTTCGAGTCACGTTATAATTCTGAACTTGTAGAAGCAATGTATTACGCACGCACACCAGGTGGTGCATCTGCAACGCTCAAATCAATACCTGGACTGGTGGAGAATCTTGGACGCCTTCTTGGAGTAAATGGTCATCACGCTGATTGGGACCAAATTCAGATTGCAATATATCAAATGCAAGCAGAAATCCTAGAAGATCTTGGTCAACCAACTCAAGTTACGCCTTATGCTGCAAATACTACCGGTCAGGCTGCACTATCACTTTGGCATCAGTTAGAAGGCCGTGAAAAATACCATTCTCTTTATCCTGGCATTGCTGATTATCTTGTGGGGCGTCACGGAAAAGTTCCGTCTAGTACTAGTAAAAAGCTTATAACAAAAGCTTTAATGCAACTTAAGCTGAGGACTTCAGATAAGTATAAGAAGGCTGTTGATCGCCCCGATGCTATCCCAATTGCTGAAGAGAAATTAGTTAAAGCTGGTCTGCCAAAGCCGACGCTACGCCAGAAAATTTCAGCCTCGCTACTTAAGGATTCAGCGTCATTAAAGGCTATTGAGCATATACTTGACTGCGCTAATGATTGTAACTCGCCAGAAACTCCTCCTGCACTACCCTTTTATGCTATGCCCCCAAACCCAATGCTACGCCCTGACGGCACTGGATTTAATCGTGACATAAGAGACGCAGTTAGTGCTATTGGAGGTTATTCAAAACTTCAAGAAATTGCTGAGCGTGTTCTTCATATTAAACAGCTGGTTGATCGACGCTATATATTTCCGGCAGGAGAGGAAGATCTTGAAGAGAAATGGTTGAAAGCTAATATTGAGCGTCTGAATAGCATCATTGAAGATATCCCTAAGAAACTGGCTAATGCTAACTTTACAGTTGGACAGAGAATGATGATCTTGGAGGTTGAAAATTCTAGCAACATTCATCTAGCGATTAGGGATGCAGTGGAGCAAAAAGGTAAAGGGTTGTATAATTTTATGATCAGAATTCTTGATGTTAAAAGCTACCCTTATCATAAAAATTAGCTGCTACTCCAGGCAACTAACTACTGGCCAGATATCAATTATTAAGCCTTAAGTTAATTCTGTCCTTACAACCAAACTTTTTTGTAAAAGTCTTGAATGTCTTTTATTAAAGAAGAGGGATTCTCAAGAGCTGCAAAATGACCACCTTTGTTCATTTCAGTCCAATGTACAAGATTAAAAAGCCTTTCCACATACGACTTAGGAGGCCATGTTAAGAACTCTTTTGGATAAACAGCACATCCAGTCGGGACCTCTACCCTTAGCCCTTCTTTAGAGAGTATTCGTCCTCCTTCTTTAATTCTACCATAATAAATCCACGATGATGTATTGAATGATTTAGTTAGGATATAGATCATAATATTGGTTAACAAATCATCTTTTTGGTATGTCAAATCTAGATTTCCATCTTTTAAATCAGACCAATGGTAAAATTTTTCTACTATCCAAGCAGCCACACCTACAGGGCTCTCCATCATAGCGTAACTAAGTGTTTGAGGTTTTGTACTTTGTATAGCAAAATATCCGCTCTGAAAGACATAATCTATATTAAATTGCTTATCCCAATTTTTTTCTTCCTCTGTTTTTGGCCCATCAATATGTCTTGCTGGAAGCATGTTAATATGAATACCTTTACAATTTTTTGAGTGATCAAAACCAAGCCATGTAGAAATTGCACTACCCCAATCACCTCCTTGAGCAACATATCTTTCATAACCAAGGTTTTCCGTCATAAGTTTATTAAAAATCTCAGCAATTCTTCTTGGTCCAATCGGATTAGCCGGTTTCCCAGAAAAAGCAAAACCAGGAATAGAGGGAGCAATAATATCAAAACAAATTTCGTCTTCATTCCCATATTTTTCTGGTTCACAAAGTGGTTCAATGATTTCCAGAAATTCAACTATTGAGCCGGGCCATCCGTGAATTAAAATTAACGGGATAGCCTTCGGGGAAGAAGATTTTTTAAAAATGAAATGAATTTCAATATCATCTACTTTTGTAATATAATTAGGCTGTTGATTTAATCTGAACTCCTGAGATTCCCAATCATATTTCTTGGTCCAATAATCAGCTAAATTCTTCATGTAATCTATATTTGTTCCAAAAGACCAGCCACCTTCTTTAGGCATTTCATGCCAT
>QBZS01000071.1:0-3809 GCA_003279355.1 SAR116 cluster bacterium AG-335-N04 | reverse complement strand
GAATAATAATAATTTTTTCATGGAAATTTTCAATATGAACAAAGTTCAAAAAATACCTGGTATTTTATCAAGTCAAGAACTTCTAGAATTAATTAATAAAAATATTATTATTAGTGATCAAGAGATTGAAAAAGACATAATTCAACCAGCTTCCATTGATTTAAGGCTGGGAATAAAAGCATGGAGAGTTCCTGCATCCTTCCTTCCAGGTAAAGGTAACAAAGTTTCAAGTAGATTAAAAGATTTTGCCATGCACGAGTTTAGTCTTATAGATGGTGCAGTCTTAGAATGTGGGTGCGTTTACATTGTAAAGCTTTTAGAAAGAGTTTCTTTAACAGATGATCTAACAGGCACTGCAAACCCAAAAAGTTCAACTGGTAGATTAGATGTTTTCACAAGATTAATAGTTGATGGCGCACTAGAATTTGAAGATGTTCCGACTGGCTATACAGGGCCACTATATGTAGAAATATCTCCTCGAACATTTTCTGTTTTAGTCAGAACTGGGTCTAGATTAAATCAGCTGAGAATCAGAAGAGGACAATCTTTTACATCAGACAAAGAAATGGAGATCTTACAAGAGCATGTAGGATTAGTCAGAAGCCAAGACAAAACGAATCTATCTGATAAAATTAAAGATGGTGTCCCTTTATCAATAGATTTAATTGGAGAAAATGGGTTGATTGGATATAAGGCTAGAAAACATTCTAACCTTATAGATATTGATAAACCAAATTTTTACAAACGGGAGCTTTTTTGGGAAAAAATAACTACTGAAGATTTAGTCTATCAATCCAATAACAATGAAAGTGACAATAATTCTGGTAGCTTAATTCTTAGTCCAGGCGCTTTTTATATATTAGCCAGTAAAGAATATGTTTCTGTTCCATCAAATTACGCAGCTGAAATGAGAGCATACGATACAAGGGTTGGAGAATTTAGAGCTCATTATGCTGGATTTTTTGATCCAGGCTTTGGTTTAACTGATTTGGGAGCTTCTAAAACTAGAGCCGTATTAGAGATCAGATCTCATGATGTCCCTTTTCTAATCGAACAAGGTCAAACAGTTTGCAGATTAGTATACGAACCAATGGCAAATATTCCTGCATTTTTATATGGAGAGGCAGGCAGTATTAATAATTACCAAGCCCAAGGATTAAAGTTAGCCAAACATTTTATTTAGACTTTCTTATTTATTGCTTTTTATTTATTATCGTTTGTATATTCTATTCAAAATTTTTTAAAAGAGTTTAAAAATGACTATTAGTCCATCAATAATGACAACGTATGGTAGAATTGATATTGCATTCACTCATGGTCAAGGAAGCTTTTTAGTTGCCGAAGATGGCAAAAAATATTTAGACTATGCTAGTGGTATAGCTGTAAATGCCTTTGGGCATTGTCATCCTAAATTAGTTGAAGCTCTTCAAGATCAAGCATCTAAATTGTGGCATACTTCTAATCTTTATAGAATACTAGAGCAGGAAACAGTTGCTGAAAAACTTGTGGCTAATTCATGTGCAGATAGAGTTTTCTTTTGCAACTCTGGTGCAGAAGCAACTGAGGGTGCAGTAAAAGTCGCAAGAAGATATGCCTGGGCTAATGGTGAAAAAGAGAGAACAGAGATTATATGTGCAACAGGCGCTTTTCATGGTCGTACATTAGCTATGTTAGCTGCAAATGACAGGCCATTATTTAGAGAAGGTTTTGGACCATCCGCTCAAGGTTTCACTCACGTAGAATGGGGTGATATAGAAAGTTTAAAACAAGTTATAGGAAAACATGTCGCAGCTATTTTGGTAGAACCTGTTCAGGGAGAAGGTGGTGCCAGGAAAGCTCCTGAAGGATATTTAAAATTACTGAATGATATAGCTAAGGAAAATGGATCTTTGTTGATTTCAGATGAAGTACAAATAGGTATGGGCAGATCAGGTACTTTATTCGCCTATCAAAAAGAGGACATAGAGCCTGACATAATTGCATTAGCCAAGGGCCTTGGAGGCGGATTTCCTGTTGGAGCAGTGATGGCAAAAGCAGTAGTAGGTGATGCGATGGTGCCTGGAACCCATGGTAGTACGTTTGGAGGTAATCCATTAGCAATGCGTTCCGCAAATGCTGTTTTAGAACTTCTGTTAGAAAATGATTTTTTGAGTAATTTAAGAAAAATGATTGTTTATTTTGACAAGAAAATGGACGAACTTATAAAAAATGACATGCAAAATAATCCTATAATTTTTGCAAAAAAAGGGTCTGGAATGTTAAGAGGATTTCAATTGAATGAAGATGTAACTGCTGGAGATTTTAGCAATATTGCTAGAGAAAAAAGTTTGTTATTAGTAGGTGCAGCAGAAAATACAATTAGATTGCTTCCTCCGTTAAACACATCGAAAGAAGAGGTGGATAATGCCTTTGATATACTTAATGATATAGTTTTAGAATTAAAGAAAACATAGAAAAACATGTCTAATTTCATTGATTTAAAGGATCTTTCAAGATCCCAACTTTTAGATTTAATTTCATTATCCCTTAAATGGAAAAAAGAAGCTCATCCAAAGTTCATGGCAGATAAACAGGTAGTTTTAATTTTCGAAAAACCCTCATTAAGAACCCGAGTGTCATTTGAAGTAGGAATAAATCAATTAGGTGGACAAAGTTACCTTCTTAATGAAAAAGAGATGCAATTGGGCGAAAGAGAAACAGTTGAAGACACGGCTAATGTTTTAGAAAGATACGCTGATATGGTAATTATAAGATGCTTTGGACATGGCCAATTGATCAAATATGCTAGGGCTTCAAGTGTTCCCGTAATAAATGCATTAACTGATTTTAGTCATCCTTGCCAAGTATTAGCTGACTTAGTTACTTTTATAGAGCATGCGCATAACTTTGATAATAAGAAAATTGCTTGGTTCGGAGACTGTAATAATGTTTTGCAAAGTTGGATTGAAGCAGCGGCTTTATTAAATTTTGAATTAAATATTGCATGTCCTAAGGGTATAAAGCCTAACGCAAAGACTATGTCATGGGCAATTGAAAGAAATAAAAATATTTCTATTACCCATAATCCAATTCAAGCCGCTGATGGAGCAAATTGTATTATCACAGACACGTGGCGTTCGATGGGGGATACAAATCCAAATCCAGAAGATATTTTTGTTCCGTTTCAAGTTAATAATAAAATTATGAAAGTAGCAGATAAAAAAGCAATTTTTATGCATTGTTTACCCGCTTATCGTAACAAAGAAGTAAGTTCAGAAGTGCTTGAAGGAGACTGTTCTGTTGTATTTGACGAAGCAGAAAACAGACTTCATGCACAAAAAGCAATTATGCACTTTTGTATAAATTGAAAATTTTAATGGAATTCAAATTTTTTAAATGACATTTACAAACCATATTATTCCCTTTCAGTTAGGTAAAAATCAAGTCAGAGGTTCTATAGTTAGGCTTGAAACAACTGTATCTGAAATAATCAAACGACATAATTATCCTAGTAATATTGAAAGCTTACTTGCAGACACATTAACTATCACAGCTTGTTTGGGATCAAGGATAAAACATGAAGGTATTTTTACAATTCAAGCTAAAGGTTCTAGTGAAGTCCATACTTTATTTTCTGATATAACAAATAATGGTTCTTTAAGAGGTTATGTTGGTTTAGAAGATGGGTTCTCAAAAAAAGATCTTAATTTAAATGCATTAATGGGCTCTGGTCACATTTCTTTTACGCTAGATCAGGGGAAATATTCAAAACGATACCAGGGAATTGTTGCGCTTGAAGAAAAATCTATTTCTAAATCTGCAGAATTATA
>QBZS01000070.1:0-3819 GCA_003279355.1 SAR116 cluster bacterium AG-335-N04 | reverse complement strand
TTTATCAATTAAAATTTTCTGTTTTTTATTTATTTTGATAGAACAGTAGCAAGTTCTTTTATATTATAATTAAACATATTAATATAAGTGTTTGCAGGTCCTGAAGCTTCAGATAAGGCGTCAGAATAGAGTGTTCCTCCAATTTCAGCACTTACTTCTCTCGCTAATTGTTTAATAAGTCCGGGATCTGTTATATTTTCTGCAAATAAAGCTTTAATACCATCTTCACGCATTTCAGTTATAAGCGCAGCAAGTTCACCAGCAGATGGTTCGCTTTCTGTTGTAAAATCCGCAGGAGAACGAAAATCAATATCATAAGCACGTACAAAATATAAAAACACATCGTTAGAAGTTATTACTTTTCGGTTAGTTTTGGGAATATCTGCAAAAAAATCTTTTTTCATTTGAGTTAGCGATAGCTGAATTCCTTGAAATGAAAAAAACTAAAAATGAAATAATTAAATAATTTTAAAAGATACATGATTTCGTAACCTCTTAAATTAATCTTCTATTAAGTGTTAGTTTGGCGTTATTTCAATAACCGATTTATTAGATGATAGATACAATTTGTCCCCATTTGGAGACCAAGAAATAATTTCAGGAGATTTAATATCAATTCTTAATTGATGAATAATTAAACGATTAGTCTCATAATTCGAAATAGAAACTAGCCAAATTCTTCCTGTAGTGTCTGTTATACAAAATGTATTAAAAAGTGGATTCCAAGAAATCTTTTTGAAATAAAAGCCATCTGAAATTTTAAAGGAGAAACTAGGTTGCTGACTTAATCCGAAATAATTATTTTCAAATAGATTTACCACACTCTTTGAAAGTACAGCAAACCAGCATTCATCTACTGACCATTTATAGTCTTGATATGGGTGCTCTTCAGCAGCTAGCATTACTTCAGAGTTATTAGCAGGTTGCCAACAATAAATATCTCCTTCTTGAAGTGCAGAACATATGTATCTTCCACTGGGTGAAACAGCAAGTCCTCTAAGGCTACCTCGGGTAAGGTGACTATAAATGAATTTTCCATTTTGACACCAGCTATGTATACCAATTCTATTAGATACTAATATTTCTGATTTCCAAGAATCAATTGAGATGCCGGTAGGGGCTCCACCTTGCATTTTAATTTTGCTTATTTTACCCGCGCTATTAATAATGCCAGTCCTAGCACTGGCTACAGCAAAAATATTTTTTTGTTTATTCGTTGCAATGAATTCAATCCAAGTTCCATCCAGCTCTGTTTTATTAATTAATTTGTTTAAGCTAAATATTTCAACTATCCCTGAGTCGCCTGAGACAATAAAGTTATTTTCATATTCTTTTAATGCATAAATGACGGAATTTGATGTTTTTACAGAACAAATTTTGCCTTTGGAAAATGTATCAGAATAATATAATAGGTGACCGTCGTTACAACCAATAACCATTGTCCCTTTATTATTAACAGCAATAGTTGTAGGATTAGCATTTAATTTTAAATGATATTCGTTTATATCCTTTAATTTAATATTTTGAAGCTCTATAACTTTTGTCATAATAAAACATTTAGCTTCAATTTAAATCAATGCAATATTTTAAAGTATTAATTTTCTATTTAACTTAAATATTTTATGTTATTAGATGAATAATGGAAGGTTTATCTAATTATTCAAATTGCGATTTTCGTTTATCGAATTTTTCAACCAAGATATTTAATAAAATAAAATTTCATGATTCTGATCTGAGACGTTCATCATTTTATAATTGTTTAATAAAAATATGTGAGTTTAAAGATTCAAGATTAGATAAAGCTAATTTCAATGAAACAAGATTATCAAAATGTCTTTTTTTAAACTCGATAGCAACTAATATGATGGCCGAAAAATCATTTGTAAATGATTGTTATATCAAAGATACTGATATGACGGGCTGTTTGTTTTCAAATTCAAAAATTTATAAAACGCATTTTAACAATAGTGTATTAACAAATACACAATTTGAAAACTCAGAAATTTTAAGTTGTGCATTTAATAAGATCAACCTATTTGGAGTTAGTTTTAAGGGCGCAAGGTTGATTAATGTCATTTTTGATAACACAGATCTTAGCTACAGTAACTTTGAGGAAGCTATTTTAGAAAATGTAGATTTCAAAAAATCACATCAACATGGCTCAAATATAATAAAATCAAATTCAATACAATCATGTCTTGGCATACAAAAACCTTTACAAAACACAGATTTCAACAAATGGAAACTTGATTGAATTTATAGGCTTTTGAATTATGTCCTTCTATTAAGAATTTTAATACTATTCTGGAATGATCAAGTAAAGATTTAGATTTATTCATAGTTCTGCATATTATTACACCGTCAATTATAATAAGTAATCTTTCAGCAAAATTTTTGGAATCATATATGTTTGATTTTTTCGCTATGTTGTTTAAGAAATCCAACATATATTTTTTATGTTCAGATGCCAAATCCTTATATATTTTAACAGCATCATCATGTCCTGAAACGGAATTCATAAAAAAACAACCATTGTAGCTATCACTTAGAAACCAATCTTCAAGAACAAAAAGAATATTTTCTATTCCATTATTTGAATTACATAATCTTTCATTAACTGCAGAAAAAAACCATTTTCTCCAAGTTTCTCCGTCATGCTTTAAAGTTGCAAGAACTAATGCTTGTTTAGATCCATATTTATTGTACAACGTTGTCCTCGAAACACCAGATTTTCTGATTATGTCATTTACACTAGTTTCAATTATTCCATTTTTGTAGAAAAGATTTCTAGCAGTTTCTAAAAGCAAATAGCTTGGAGATTTGTGAGTATTATTGAATTCCAATATAATCAACTTACTTAAAATTTTTAATTAAAATGACAAATTGAAATATTATTGTCAAACAAACATTCAATATCGTTATATGCAATTTTTGCACCACACCAGGTTATTTTTAGCAGTTTATTTTTCGGAACGATTGTTCTTTAAATATAATATGAATAAATCTATAAATAAATTTTCCGCCTGTCACATACAATTTGAAAATGTATCTCACAGCTATAAGAATTCAAAACAAGTGGTACTTGATAATATTGAGTTTGAAATTAAACCAGGTACATCTACGTCTATAGTAGGAAGAAGTGGTTGTGGTAAAACTACATTACTACAGATTGCGTGTGGTATGGCTTTACCCACCAACGGATTTGTTTTTATTGATGGAACAAAAGTTTCAAAACCATCTCCTAGATGGAATATGATGTTTCAAGAAGCTTTGCTTTACCCTTGGATGACTGTTTTTGAAAATGCATCACTTGGATTAAGATTTTCTGGTAAAATGAATAAAGCTGAAGAAATAGTTTCGCCATTACTTGAAATGGTAGGTCTTGAAAACTTTAGAAATGTAAATGTTCAAGATTTATCTGGTGGTCAGCAACAAAGAGTTGCATTAGCTCGTTCATTAGCTACTAGACCATCGGGACTATTTTTAGATGAGCCATTTTCTGCTCTTGACGCAATCACTCGAAGAAATCTTCAACGCGATGTTATCACAATTACTAAAGATATTGGCATAACATTATTAACAGTTACACATGATTTGGATGAAGCTATATTATTGGGTGACAAAGTTATCGCAATGACACCTGATCCTGGTCGTATTAAAGCAATCTTCGATACGCCTGATACTGCAAAATCTGAAAATGCAATGCATATTAAGAAAAGTTTAATGAATATACTTGGCAATGAAAATTTGAACGATAATAAATTTTCACAGGATAATTCCAAGGTTATCTCTGCTAATAACGACATTAAAATTGATAAC
>QBZS01000069.1:0-3880 GCA_003279355.1 SAR116 cluster bacterium AG-335-N04 | reverse complement strand
TTTGAATAGATTCATGCGACCCCATTGACGACAAAAGAGGAACTATAGATTACAGAACTAAAGTTGCTGGTGTTTTATTTAAAAGAGCAACATTAACTACAATTGATAGAATTAAAGGAAATTAACTTATGGCTAAAATTCAAGTGTCAACAAAAATTAATAATGAAAATGTCGATTATCTATGTGAACCTCATGACACTATGTTAGACGTTTTAAGAAACCAATTAGAGTTAACGGGTTCTAAAGAAAGCTGTGGCTCAGGTGATTGTGGTTCGTGCAGTATTATTTTAGATGGTGAACTTGTTTGCTCATGCTTAATGTTAGCCGCTGAAGCCGAAGGTAGTAAATTAGAGACGATTGAAGGTATGTCAGAAGGTGGAAAACTTCATGCCTTACAACAAAAGTTTTTAGAAAAAGCAGCGTTACAATGCGGTATTTGTACACCTGGTTTTCTGATGGCATCAAAAGCTCTGCTTGATCATAATCCATCACCTACTGAAACTGAAGTAAGATTTTGGTTAGCTGGAAATTTATGTAGATGTACTGGTTATGATAAAATCGTAAAAGCGGTTCTTGAAGTTGCTGATGATATGAAGGAGAGTGCTTAATGAATGAAATTAGTAATAAATGGATCGGGAAAAACACTGTTAGACCTGATGGTGCAGAAAAAGTAACTGGTAGAGCTCAATATTCTTCAGATACTACAATGCCTGGAATGATATGGGGACATGTATTAAGAAGCCCTCACCCTCACGCTAAGATCAAATCTATTAACACAAAAAAAGCTGAAGCTCTCGACGGTGTTAAAGCTGTAATTACTTCTAAGGATATTGTTGATTTTCCGTTAGATAAACCTGTAATTCTTGGTATACAAGATATGCGCTGGATGTGTAGAAATGTTATGGCTAGAGACAAAGTACTGTTTCATGGTCATCCACTAGCAGCAGTGGCTGCTACCACGGAAGCAATAGCAGAAGAAGCATGTAAGCTTATTGAAGTAGATTATGAAATATTACCTTGGGCAATTGACATTGAAGACGCAATTAAACCAGATGCTCCAATTCTACATGATCATATTAAATTTAATGATAAACCGTCTAACATAGCTGGTACTCTAGAGCATAAAAAAGGTGATATTAAAGAAGGTTTTGCAAAAGCCGATATTATTATAGAACGAGATTTCAAAACAGAAGCCGTGCATCAAGGTTATTTAGAAACTCATTCGTGCCTTGTAAGTGTAGCGGCCGATGGTAGAGCTACTATTTGGAGTTCAAGTCAAGGTCAATTTATGGTAAGGGCCATGACATCTTTTCTTACAGGTATTCCTCAAAGTAATATAAGAGCTATACCAGCAGAAATTGGTGGGGGTTTTGGGGGTAAAACAATTGTTTATCTTGAACCTCTAGCAACAGTTTTGTCCAAAAAAACAGGTCGTCCTGTTAAAATTGTTATGAATAGAGAAGATACGATGAGGGCTTCTGGACCTACTTCAGGCTCAAAAAGTAAAATTAAAATCGGAGCCACTAAAGATGGAAAGATTGTAGCTGCTCAAGGTACATATTATCTTCAGGCTGGTGCATTTCCTGGATCTCCTATTAGAGGTGCCGTTGGATGTTCATTAGCGCCTTATGATATTCCTAATGCACATACATTTGGATATGACGTTGTATCGAATAGATGTAAGGTTGCAGCATATAGAGCGCCTGGAGCTCCAATTGGCGCTTACGGCGTTGAATGCGTCTTAGATGAAATTGCAGAAGCTTTAAAAATTTGTCCGCTTAAGTTAAGAAAATTAAATGCTGCAAAAGAAGGCACCAAAGCTGTACATGGGCCAACTTATCCAACAATGGGTTACATGGAAACACTAGATGCTGCAATAAACCATCCACATTACAAATCCCAACTAGGGAAGCACCAAGGAAGAGGTGTTGCAAGTGGATTTTGGTTTAATGCTGGCGGAGAATCTAGTGCACAACTTAATATTACAGAAGATGGAAATGTAGTTGTTACTACTGGTCACCCTGATATTGGGGGTTCTAGAGCTTCTATAGCAAATATTACCGCAGAACTTTTAGGTATTCATCATGATAGAGTTTCTGTGTTAATAGGTGACACAGCAACCATTGGTTATAGTAATTTGACTGGAGGAAGTAGAGTCTTATTTGCATCTGCAATGGTTGTAACTGAGTCCGCTAAAATAGTAATTAAGCAACTTAAACAAAGAGCAGCTAAAATTTGGGGGATTGATGAAGAAGCTATTGAATGGGAAAATGGTGAAGCTCGTCCAGCTGGAGACAATGCGGGTAATTTTGATCCACTATCTTTAGCAGAATTGGCTGGTAAAGCTACTGCTACTGGAGGACCTATTGGTGCAGGTTATCAAGTAAACACTGAAGGAGCTGAAGGCGGATTTGCAACTCATATTTGTGATGTTGAAGTTGATATGGACTTAGGCATAGTAAGAGTAAAAAAATATACTTCTATACAGGACGTGGGAAAGGCTATTCATCCAGATTATGTTGAAGGTCAACTGCAAGGTGGCTGTGCGCAAGGAATTGGATGGGCCTTGAGTGAAGAGTATATTTATAACAAACAAGGTCATTTGGATAACACAGGGTTCCTTGATTATAGAATGCCTGTTTGTTCTGATTTACCTATGCTAGATACAGTTTTAATTGAAGTTCCTAACCCAAAACATCCGCAAGGTGTTAGAGGAGTAGGTGAAGTTCCACTGGTTCCACCTTTGGCCGCCATTTCAAATGCTGTATATCAAGCTATTGGAAAAAGATCTTATAGTTTACCGATGTCACCACCAAAGGTATTGAAAATTATCGAAGGCAACTAGTTTTAAAGTTTTGATTTTTGTTTTAATTTTATGACGCAAAGTAATAAAACAATTATCATATTAGCTTATTTAGCTGCTTTTTTAGGTGTATGTGGGCATGCTAGTTCAGAATTTTTTGTAAAACTATCTGGTATAACTGGTGTTGAAGTCTCTGTTTGGAGATTTGGATTAGGAGGATTTGCACTCTTAATTCTATGCACGTTAAATCCTACTTCTAGAAAATTAATTAAACCACTAAAGGAAAATGCTTATCCTATTGTAATTCTTTCTGTTTTAGGAATGGCTTTCGGTCAATTTCTATTTCACTGGGCTTTAGATTTTGCATCTGTTGTACAAGTTGCCACTATGGTAACAATAATGCCGATAGGTGTGGTTTTTGTGGCAAGAGTCATTGAAGGAACAAAAATAACACCTCCAAAAATTATCAGTGGTATTGGAGCTTTCCTAGGATGCATATTTTTGTTAACGGATGGTTATCTTGATCAACTTAGTGGAACAAGTAACAGTTTAACTGGAATATGTTTATCAATAGGATGCGCTCTAATTGGCGCAATCTATCTTGTAATGGTAAAGCCTTATGTGCAATTATACGGATCTGTTCGAATGACAACATACACTTTCACCCTTGGATTTTTGGCATTATATCCATCCATTGGCATAATTTGGGGTATATGGGTAAACCCACTTGATCTTTTTGATCGATCAAGTGTTGAATATTTTTCAATCATTGCACTTGGTATTTGGAACACTTGCATTGCCTTCATTTTGTGGCTGTGGGGACTTTCTAAAATCCCTGATGTTGCTCGAGGTAATTATTTATTCTTTTTAAAACCTGTAATAGCACTTTGCCTCGCTTTTTTTATTTTGAAGGACGATATCAGCATCAATCAATTAATAGCAATATTTGTAATAACTGGTTTCGTTATATTAGAGATTTTCTACACACCAATCTCTAAAATAATTAAAAGAATTAATAATTAAAAATAATACACTTTCCTCAATTTGCTAAATGATTTTTGTCTCTTTATTTATTGG
>QBZS01000068.1:0-3971 GCA_003279355.1 SAR116 cluster bacterium AG-335-N04 | reverse complement strand
AATTTTAAAAAATTATTCTAATAAAATATTCATCTTGTGTAATGTCTGGTTTAATAAACCATCCGGTGTTCTTTAGGCATTACTTTAACAAAAACCGGTAAAGAGGAATTATAATGACAACACCAACTTTCACTTTGCGACAATTGCTTGAAGCTGGAGTTCATTTTGGGCATCATACGAGAAGATGGAATCCTAAAATGGAGCCTTATATTTTTGGCAAAAGAAATAATATTCATATAATTAATTTAGAAAAGACAGTCCCTATGTTGTATGAAGCATTACAGGCTATACAATCCATAGCTAAAAATGGCGGAAAATTTTTATTTGTTGGGACCAAACGTTCTGCATCTGAATTAATTGCTCAAGCCGCAATCAATTGTGGTCAATACTATGTAAATCATAGATGGTTAGGTGGTATGTTAACTAATTGGGAGACCGTCTCTAAATCCATTAAAAAACTTAAAAGTTTGGAAGAAAGAATAGAGTCAGGAGAAATTAATAGTCTTACGAAAAAAGAAAAACTTAATATTGAAAGACAAAAGGAAAAGTTAGACCTTACCTTAGGTGGTATCAAAAATATGAATGGCGTTCCAGATGCAATGTTTATAATAGATACCAACAAAGAAGCTATAGCCGTTTTAGAGGCAAAAAACCTTAATATTCCTGTAATTGCTATTTGCGATAGTAACACTAATCCTCTAGGGATTGATTATCCCATTCCTGGAAATGATGACGCTTTGAGGGCTATTTCTCTTTACTGTGATTTAGTAGCTGCTTCCGTCTTAAAAGGGTTAGAAAGTAATCTTGAACAAAGTGGAGTTGATATAGGAGAGGCAGAGGATTTAATCGAAGAAAAAATAATTCAAAATACTCCAAACGAGATAGTTTCATCAGGAGAAGTTTCAACAGAAGAAGCATCAACATAATAGGTGCAACAATCATCATTTGTTGAATTTTTATTAAAATCGATGATTTTTCTACTTTTATTAACTGTTAATTATTAGAAAGGTGTTAATATGGCTCTTTCAGCCTCAATTATAAAAGAACTTAGAGAAAAAAGTGGTGCAGGTATGATGGATTGTAAAAAGGCACTAACTGAAACTGACGGTAATATGGAAAAAGCCATAGATTGGCTTAGAAAACAAGGACTTTCGGCTGTCGCAAAAAAATCAGGTAGAGTGGCCGCTGAAGGTTTAATAGGGGTTACTATAAACAATAATTCTGGGGCAATTGTAGAAATTAATTCTGAGACGGATTTCGTAGCTAGAAATGAATTATTTCAAAATTTCGTTAAAACTTGTAGTATTCTTGCCTTATCAAGCAAAAATGATATAGAAGCATTGCAAAAACTTCCTTTTCCAAATTCTGATAGAACCGTAAATCAAGAACTTACTAATAATATTGCTACTATTGGCGAAAATATAAAAATAAGACGAGTAGAGTTTTTAGAAGTATCAGAAGGTATATTGGTGTCATATGTTCATAATAATGTTGCTGATGGGTTGGGAAGATTAGGTGTGCTAGTAGCTTTGGAATCTAAAGCTGAAAATATTAGTTTATTAGAAACTGGAAAACAAGTTGCAATGCATATAGCAGCCACTTCTCCTAAATCCCTGAACATTGAAGATTTAAATCCACAAATTGTTGAAAGAGAGAGAGAAGTTCTTATAGATCAAGCGATGGCATCTGGAAAGCCTATAGAAATAGCTGAGAAAATGGTTCAAGGTAGAATGAATAAATTTTATCAAGAAGTTGTATTAAATGAACAAGTGTCTGTTGTAGATGGCGAAACTAAAATTAAAGATCTTATAAAAAAGTTATCTTCAGATATTAATCACGATGTTAAGATTAAGGGCTTTAAAATTCTCAAGTTAGGTGATGGAATTGATGTAGGTGAAAGTAATTTTGCTGCAGATGTAGCAGCAACCGCAGGTATTAAATGATAATTTAAAATTATGGAATAAATTTTGACTAATTTTAAATGGAATAAAATTCTTCTTAAAATCTCAGGTGAATCCCTGATGGGAAATGATTCATTTGGGATTAATCCTTTAGTAGTACAATCATTTGCAAATCAAATAAAAAAAGTAGTTAACTCAGGCTTACAAATTTGTATTGTGGTTGGTGGTGGTAATATCTTTAGGGGTGTATCTAGTAGCAATAATGCAATGGACAGGGCTACTGGAGACTATATGGGAATGTTAGCAACTGTAATGAATAGTCTCGCGATTCAAAATGCAATGGAACAGTTGGGTGTTCAAACGAGAGTTCAGTCCGCTCTACCAATATCGGCTGTTTGTGAGCCATATATTAGGAGAAGAGCAAAAAGACATATGGAAAAAGGAAGAGTTGTAATATTCGCAGCTGGAACTGGTAACCCTTATTTTACAACTGATACTGCAGCTGCTCTTAGAGCTTCAGAAATGAATTGTGATGCAATTATAAAAGCAACTCTTGTAGATGGAGTATATTCAGCTGATCCTAAAAAAGATACTAAAGCGGTCAAATACGATATCCTTAGCTATTTAGATGTTTTAAGTAAAGATTTGAAGGTTATGGATGCTTCAGCTATTTCTCTTGCTAGAGAAAATAAAATTCCTATTATAGTCTGCTCCATAATTAAGGAAGATAATCTTAGCAAGGTCTTAAAAGGACAAGGTACATTTACTCTAATTACCGATTAAAAGGAGGTTTTATGGTAGAAATTAATCCCACTGAAATTAAACTTCGAATGAGCAAAGCAATTAATAGTTTTAAAAAAGATTTAAGTGGTTTAAGAGTTGGCAGAGCCTCATCATCAATGCTTGATCAAATAAATGTAAATGCTTATGGCAACTCTATGCCCATAAATCAAATTAGTACAATTAGTGTTCCAGAAGCAAGATTATTATTAGTATCAGTTTGGGATAGTTCACTTGTATCAATTACTGAAAAAAGCATAAGAGAAAGTCCATTAGGTCTGAATCCGATGGTTGAAGGGAACGTTATTAGAATAGCAATTCCAGCGTTGTCAGAAGACAGAAGGATAGAAATAACAAAAGTTGCTGCAAAGTATGCAGAAAATGCAAAAATAGCTGTCAGAAATATCAGAAGGGATAACATAGAAAATACTAGAAAGCTTCAAAAAAATAGTGAAATAAGCGAAGATCAAAAGCATAAGGACGAATTACTCATTCAAGATATTACTGATGAAATTATAAAAAGTATCGATGTTATTTTGTTAAATAAAGAAAAAGAAATTTTAGAAAATTAATTATGAAACTTAATCATTTAGCCATCATAATGGACGGCAATAGGCGCTGGGCAATTTCTAATAATTTACCCTCTTACCACGGGCACCAAAAAGGCGCTGATAATTTATGGAATATGATTAACGACATAGATAATTATTCATTTAAATATTTCACAGTATTTATTTTTTCTACAGAAAATTGGAAAAGATCTAAAAAAGAAATATCATTCTTAATGGAATTATTGAATAAATTTTTAGATGACACTATTTCAAAAATTAAAAATGAAAATATTAAAATTAGATTCATAGGTGACTTATCAGTTTTCAATAAAAAAATTCAAAATAAACTTCATCTTATTATTAATGAAACATTAAATAATACAGGTGTTACTGTCAGTTTAGCTCTCAATTATGGTGGTAGATCTGATATAATTTCAGCTCTTAATAAGGTTTTAAAAAACAATAGTATTTCTGAAATTATTAGAGAGCATGATTTTAAAAAATTTACTTTGAATGGAGATCTTCCATACCCAGACCTTTTAATTCGAACTGGAGGAGAAAAGAGATTGTCTAACTTTTTATTATGGGATTTGGCTTATACTGAATTGATGTTTCTAGATAAAATGTGGCCAGACTTTAATAAGACAACGTTAGAAAAATGTATTCATAATTTTAATAAAAGAGTAAGAAATTATGGGGTATGATAATTAATTTACCTATCAAACTTAAAAATCTTTTT
>QBZS01000067.1:0-3998 GCA_003279355.1 SAR116 cluster bacterium AG-335-N04 | reverse complement strand
CACACACCACTCTCGCAATTGCTATGAATCGTCTTGGTGGAAGATCTAACACAGGAGAAGGAGGTGAAGAAACTTCTAGGTTTAAGCCCATGTCAAATGGTGACTCTATGAATTCTAGAATTAAGCAGGTGGCATCTGGTAGATTTGGAGTTACAACTGAATATCTTTCGAATGCCACTGACATTCAAATTAAAATGGCCCAGGGAGCCAAGCCAGGAGAAGGTGGCCAGCTTCCAGGTGGTAAAGTTGACGAATTTATCGCTAAGATTAGGCATTCAACTCCTGGTGTTGGTTTAATATCTCCTCCACCTCATCATGATATATATTCTATAGAAGATTTAGCGCAACTTATTCATGATTTAAAAAATGTTAATCCAAAAGCTAGAGTGTCTGTTAAACTTGTTTCTGAAATTGGGGTTGGGACTGTCGCTGCGGGAGTAAGTAAGGCATATGCAGATCATGTTACAATTTCAGGAAATGATGGAGGCACTGGAGCAAGTCCAATTACTTCATTGTTAAATGCTGGGGGGCCTTGGGAGACAGGTTTAGCTGAAACACATCAAACACTGGTAATGAACGGTTTAAGAGAAAGAATAGCTGTGCAAGTCGATGGTGGATTACGAACAGGTAGAGATGTAGTGATAGGAGCAATGTTAGGTGCAGATGAGTTTGGCTTTGCTACAGCAGCATTAATCTCAGAAGGATGTATTATGATGAGAAAATGTCATTTAAACACCTGTCCAGTCGGAGTTGCAACTCAAGATCCTGAATTAAGGAAAAACTTTACAGGTCAACCTGATCATGTTGTTAATTTTTTTGTTTTTATAGCTAACGAAGTTAGAGAAATAATGGCACAACTAGGTATTAAAAACTTTAATGACTTGATTGGTAGAAGGGATTTGCTTGATTTTCATGGCGCAGAAGAACATTGGAAAGCACATGGACTTGATTTAGCGCGACTAATTGTTCCTCTGACAAAAGAAAATAACCAATGTTTCTTTAATTCACAAAAGCAAAACCATAGATTAGAACTTGCACTTGATAATTTTTTGATTTCAAAATCACATGACGCCATATTGAACAAAAATAAGGTTAACTTTAAATCAAAAATTGTTAACACAAATAGAACAGTTGGAGGAATGCTGTCAGGTGTAATTGCCAAAAAATATGGCCATAACGGCTTGCCTAATGATACAATTAAAATAAATTTTTCTGGTAATGCTGGGCAAAGCTTTGGTGCTTGGCTGGCCAAAGGTGTTTCCTTTAATCTAGAAGGAGATGCTAATGATTATGTTGGTAAAGGCTTATCGGGAGGAAGGATATCAATTCATCCTCAAGAAAATAGTCCAATTATTGCTCAAGATAATATAATTGCAGGAAATACACTTTTGTATGGAGCTATTTCTGGAGAATGTTACCTGAGTGGTGTTGTAGGTGAACGTTTTGCCGTAAGAAATTCAGGAGCAACGACTGTTGTTGAAGGTTGTGGTGATCACGGTTGCGAATATATGACAGGTGGTGTAGTTATTGTTTTAGGAAAAACAGGTAGAAATTTTGCAGCCGGAATGTCTGGTGGTATTGCATACATTCTTGATGAGGATAATACTTTTGAAGCCAATTGTAATAAGTCCATGGTTGAATTAGAGAAAGTATCTCGTTTTGAAGGTTCAGAACATAATTCTGTAAAAAGCATAAATAGTGATTTGTTAGATTTCGATGAAGCCAGATTAAAATTAATAATACAAAAGCATTTTAAGTTCACTAAAAGTAAAAAAGCCAAAATTATTTTAGATAACTGGAATAAATATATTATTCTTTTTCATAAAATTACTCCGTTTGATTTTAAAAGAGCATTAATTGAAAGAAAAGAAAAATTAAATACAAAAAATAATACACCCAATAGAATTGCTGGAGAATAAAATGGGAAAAACAACAGGATTTATGGAACTAGATCGTGTGGAAAGAGATTACGAACCTGTCGAAGATAGGGTTAAACATTTTAAAGAGTTTTTAATACCATTAGATCCAAAAGAAGTTTCTAAACAAGGTGCAAGGTGTATGGATTGCGGAATACCATATTGTCATCAAGGATGCCCAGTTAACAACTTGATACCTGACTGGAATGATATGGTCTATAATAATAGGTGGAAAGAAGCTTTAGATTTATTACATTCAACTAACAATTTTCCTGAATTTACAGGAAGGATTTGTCCTGCACCTTGTGAAGCCTCATGTACATTAAATATTACAGATAACCCAGTAGCTATTAAAACAATCGAATGCTCCGTTGTAGATAGGGGATGGGAAGAAGGTTGGATAAAGCCAGAAATACCTTCAAAAAAATCAGATAAAAAAGTTGCAATTATTGGCTCTGGACCATCAGGGTTAGCCTGTGCTCAGCAATTAGCTAGGGCAGGACATTCTGTTGTGGTCTTTGAGAAAAATGAAAGAATAGGGGGATTGCTTAGAATAGGCATACCCGACTTTAAAATGGAAAAAACTCTAATTGATAGAAGAATGTCACAAATGGAACTTGAAGGTGTTGAGTTTAGAGTTAATAGTCATGTAGGTAATAATGTTAGCATAAAAGACTTAAATGATGAATTCGAGGCTATTGCGTTTTGTGGTGGCTCTGAGCACCCAAGAGATCTTCCCGTTGAAGGAAGAGAATTAAAAGGTGTTCACTTTGCAATGGAATTTCTTTCACAGCAAAATGATCGAGTTTCAGGTAAAACTATAAAATCGGATATTGAAATTTCAGCAAAAGGTAAAAACGTTCTTGTTATAGGTGGAGGTGATACAGGTTCTGACTGTGTTGGAACATCCAACCGTCAAGGAGCTAAAACTGTTACACAACTTGAACTGCTTGATCAACCTCCTGAAAAAGAGGATAAAGCATTAACTTGGCCTAATTGGCCAATGAAAATGAGGACCTCAACTTCTCATCAAGAAGGTTGCGAAAGAAACTGGTCAGTTTTAACAAAATCATTTGAAGGTGTTAATGGTAAAGTATCAAAGCTTAACTGTGTAAATGTAGAGTGGAAAAAAGGTGATGATGATAGAATCAAGATGACAGAAATAACAGGTTCTGAATTCTCTTTTGAAGCTGATCTTGTTTTACTTGCAATGGGTTTTGTACACCCTATACATGAAGGTTTAATTAAACAATTAGGAATTAAATTAACATCAGATGGAAACTTAGAAGCTGATGATTATAAATATCAAACATCAGTTAATAAATTTTTTGCAGCAGGCGACTCAAGACGTGGTCAGTCCTTAGTTGTATGGGCAATTAAAGAAGGCAGACAATGTGCAAAATCAATTGATGAGTTTCTAATGGGTAAGTCTGATTTACCAAGATAGTTTGTATTAGTTATTTTTGTACCTTTTCTTAGTTAAATTATTTATATGGTTTAAATAATTGTTTAAGTGTATTAAGAATAAGTTTAATACGTTTATTAAATGAATAAAATACATGTATACTCTTCATCATTATTATCTTTGTTCATCTTCTAGGTTTGTTAGGTTAATTTTAGAAGAGTACAAGTTGAAATATAATGTACAACTTGAAAATTATTGGAAACCACAAAAAGATTTTTTAAAAATTAATCCTGCAGGTCATTTACCTATTCTTATAAATCAAGAAAATTATCCAATAATAGGATCAAATGCATGCTTGGAATATTTTAAGGATTTAAATTTGAAACCCGATTTAGTAGGTGAAAACTATAAAGAAAAGGCAGAAATATACCGACTATATTATTGGTTTGAAACTCTATTTAAAAAAGAAGTTTTAGATCCAATTATATATGAGAAAGTATTTTCGAGGTTAGTTGATAATATAACTCCAAACAGTTCAAATATTAGGTTAGCAATACAAAACCTAGGCTTTCACATCAATTATTTTGATTATTTATTAAAAAACAAAGATTATATTGTAACTAATAATTTAACTTATTTAGATTTTCTAGCCTCAGCAAATTTATCTATATTAGATT
>QBZS01000066.1:0-4175 GCA_003279355.1 SAR116 cluster bacterium AG-335-N04 | reverse complement strand
TCCCCTTAAATGACGAGGATAGATATGATTGGCTTATTAAAATTAGAGAAAAAATTATTAAAAGGGAAGAAAAAGAAAATCTTGTTGTCACTTGCTCCGCCCTCAAAGAAAAATATAGGACAATACTTAATGTTAAGAATTATTATTTAGTTTATTTAAAGATTAAGAAAGAAACAGTTCGAAAAAGGATACGTAGTAGGCAAAATCATTTTATGCCAAACAGCTTGGTTGAAAGCCAATTTTCAATTTTGGATGAACTCCCAGAACCAGATAAAATGGTCAATCAATTAATGTCAATTTTTAAAAATAGCAAGCCTTAGTATGAAAATTAAAATCAATAAAAACAGTGGTATATCTAATATTACTGAACTCGAATATGAATTCAAAGATATTTTTAATAAGATGGAATATTCTAATCAAAATATTTTTATTACTGGTAAAGCTGGGACTGGTAAAACAACATTATTAGAATACTTTCGTATCAATTCCAAAAAAAATTTTGTTATACTTGCTTCAACAGGAATATCCGCAATTAAAGCCAAAGGTAAAACTATACATTCCTTTTTCTTATTCCCACCCAGAATATTAATCAACGAAAAAATTAAAAGATTAAGAGGCAATTTAATTAAAAACGTTGATACTATTTTGATTGATGAATGTTCTATGATTAGATGTGACGTTCTTGACGCAATAGACCAATCACTCAGACTTAATAGGAATAATGATGAAATTTTTGGTGGAGTTCAAATTATACTTTTAGGTGACATTCATCAACTTCCACCAGTGATACGAGAAAATGAAAAAGATATCTTTGATAATTTTTATCCTAATGGACATTATTTCTTTCATGCTAATTGTTATGTAAATAGCAATATAAGGACATATGAACTCACAAAAATATATAGACAAAAAGATACTGAGTTTATTGAAATACTTAATAAGATTAGATCAGGAAATATAACTGAAACAGATCTCATACCCTTAAATAAAAAAGTAATTAATCAAGGATCTAATGATTTATATGAGTCTATAATATTATCACCCACTAATCGTAAGGTTGACGCTATTAATAGTGCAAATCTTAAAAGTATAAGTAATGAAATATTTTCATATCAATCGTCAGAAACAGGAAACTTTAAAGAAAAACCTGCTGACGAAGTTCTTGAGTTAAAAGTTGGTGCTCAAGTAATGTTAATTAAAAATGATATTAAATCTCCTAAGAGATGGGTGAACGGTTCTATCGGGATAGTTACTGATTTAACGCATGATAGCATTCATTTGAAAATAAAAAATAAGGTTCATAAAATAACACAAGACACTTGGGAAAAATTTGATTATTTAATAAAAGATGGTCAAGTTTTACATGAAGTTGTGGCAACTTTTACCCAATATCCGATCAAATTAGCTTGGGCAGTAACAATTCATAAAAGCCAAGGACAAACTTTTGAAAAAGTTATAATTGATTTAGATAGGGGTTCTTTTGCACCTGGACAAACCTACGTAGCTTTGAGTAGAGTAACATCTTTAGAAGGCTTATTTTTAACTAGGCCAATAAATATCTCAGATATACTTTTTAATAACAACCTAAATCTGTCTTTCCTTAATTAGACTTTAATTTTCTTTGCTCACGAAAGGCTATCAAAATACCAGAAAAAGCTATAAAGAACATTCCAATCAAATTCAAAAGAGTTGGCCACACTCCAAAAAATATCTTTCCCCAAATAGCTGCAAAAACTAAATAAGAATAATCCATTGGTGCCAACCAACTGCTCTCTGCTGTCTGGTATGCTTTTGCTAATAGTATATTACCTGAAATATTAAGAATTGAACACGAAAGGCAAAATACAAAAACAATTAGAGTTAAAGATGGCCAACCTATAAAAACAAATGGACTATTACCTCTAAAAAAATTATTTTGAAATATTAATTCAAAGAACAATATTCCTAGCGATGCTGAAATAAAAAACATTACCCCTACAGCTAAAGTAAGAGACATAACAGACTCTTGCCTACAGTACTTCCTTATTAAAATAATATTACAAGCAAAGAAAAACCCTGCCATGACAGGTAAAATTTGTAAAAATTTAAAATTTTCGGACCATGGTTCTAAAATAAGCAAAGCTCCAAAACTTCCTAATATTAGGGCAAAAAATCTCCATAAACCTATTCTTTCCTTAAGAAATACAATTGCCAATAAAGATACAAAAATTGGGAATGTATAAAGACCTGCTGCCATTTGAGCAAAACTTAATTGTGGTGACGCTGCAAAAAAACAAAACATGCAGGTAGTCATTGTCAAAGCTCTCAAATATACTGGTTTCCATTTAAGTGGAAATAGAATGTCAATCCCATTAGTCATCCTAGCAATACCTAATAATAAAATAATATTTCCAACTGAACGTATAAATTGAAGTTGCCAAAAACTTGTTTCACTAGCCATGTATTTAATTAAACTATCTTGTAAAGATAAAATTATAACACCTATAATTAACATAGTAAGGGAGGAAACAGGATTATCAGTTACCTGCGAATTAAGAAAATTAAATTTCAATACCTTAAAACCATATCAAACCTTAAAAATAGGATTTTTTATATAATCTCTTTATTTCATCTTTGTAAAAAGCTTCAATCACACGCCTTTTCATTTTAAGAGTTGGCGTTAATTGACTATTCTCTATACTAAAAGGTTTGTCTGACAAAATAAATTTTCTAATTTTTTTGTTTTGCGATAACTGCTTATTTACATTGTTAATAATATTTTGGAAATCTGTTTTCATTTTTTGAACATTGCTTCTATTTGCCTTTAACAATGTTTCACTTGGGATAAGTACAGATATTAGAAAAGGTCGATTATGTCCACAAACAAGAGCTTGTTCAATTTCATCATAAGACATTAAGAGATTTTCGATTGGTACAGGTGCAATGTTTTCCCCACCTGAGTTTACAATCATCTCATTTATTCGGCCAGATATACATAGGTATCCATCTTCATCTATCGATCCCAAATCTCCAGTATGTAGCCAACCATCTATTATTGTATTATTAGTGTTTTTTTTATCCTTCCAATATCCTTTCATGAGAGAATTGCCTTTAACAAGTATCTCATTGTGTTTAGATAATTTAATATCAATACCTTTTATAACTGGACCAACAGAGTTGATTTTTATATTATTAATTGGATTACATGATATGAGTGGTGAGCATTCGGTTTGTCCATAGCCTTGCAAAATATTAATACCAAGAGATTGAAAAAACAAACCAACCTGTTCATTTAAGGCAGCTCCACCTGAAATAAAAGCTTTTAAATTACCACCAAATTTTTTTTGAATTTTTTTTCTTACTAATTTGTCTAAAGCAAAATCTTGAAGTTTTTCTATAAAAAGTAATTCACGTTTTTCAAATTTTTTTGTTCCCAATTCAATTGTTTTAGAAAACAGTTTTTGAGTAATCTTACTTTGATTAGATAACTGATTATTTATTTTTTTATGCAATACCTCATAGAGCCTAGGTACAGCAGTCATTAAAGACGGTTTGACACTCAGTAAATCATTAACAATTTGATCACGATTTTCGTTGAAAAAAATTTCAGCTCCAATCAAAATAGGAAGGAAAAAGCCAGCAGTGTGTTCATATGCATGTGAAAGTGGAATTATAGATAAAAACTTATGGTCTTTAACTTCAAGTTCTTTAACAAGTTCATTTGCACCTAAGATATTTGATATAATAGACTTGTGAGTAAGCATTACACCTTTAGGTTTACTGCTAGTGCCAGACGTATATATAATAGAAACCACATCATCTTCTTTGACTTTGTGAAGAGTGTCTTCTTTGAAGCTTGATTTACTCAAACTTTTAGATCCCTTATTAATGAGATTATCGAAACTAATAATAGTCTTATTTAATTTTGTACTCTTAAGTTCATCAATGCATACTATATGTTTTATTTTATCTAATTTTGGCAAAATATTTTCTATAGTTGATAATAATTTTGAGTCCAAAAAAACAACAGAGGCTTCTGAGTGAGATAAGAGATAAAGTATCTCATCTTCGTTACTTGTGGTATAACCAGGAACAGTAATGGCACCTAAAGATATTATAGCTAAATCAACCACACACCATTTATAAGAATTTTCAGCTATAATTGATATCTTATCATTTTTTCTAACACCTATTTC
>QBZS01000065.1:0-4328 GCA_003279355.1 SAR116 cluster bacterium AG-335-N04 | reverse complement strand
TGATAAAATTATTTAAGTCCTTACTTATTTAAATTTTATTTTTATTGGGTTTTTTATCATAATAAGTTTGATATTTTTCAGACAATAAATTCATATTTTTAAAAAATTCAATTTCTGGGTATGCTTTACAGTTTCTACGATTAAGTGTTTTAGTTTTTGTTATGTTCATTTTGCTTAAGATTAAATTTTTCCTATCTAATACGTAAGCGTAAATATTTATGCTATCTTTATAAGTCCACTTAATTTCATTTTGGTCTAGATAAAATCTTTTTTTCTTTCTCAGGGTGGCCTGAAGATTCTCACTAACTTTGATATTATCTCCGATTTTGCTAATATAATATATTGCTACTTTATCAATTTTAAAATGAAATCCTATTTCAGTAGGTTTATTATTAGCAATGTATGAAGAAGGATCTAAATGATTTAATTTACAATCTAAACATTCACAGATAATTCCTTTACTATCAACATTTCCGTAAGAAGGTAAAGAATTAAATAATAATATAATTGTTATAGATATTATTTTTATCATTATACATAAATAATAAGAGTAGCTGAGAATACAATATTAATTCTATAATTAACAAAAAAAACTTATATTTGAATTTAGTTTTCCGAATTTATTTCACTGCATCGTTTGTGGGGTGTGGGTGAATATTTCCAATCAAGGATAATAACCTACATTTCACCTTTGATTTAATCACTCGTTCTTCCTCACTTAATCATCAATATTATTCTGAATATCAAACTCTTATCCACAATATCATTTCCGACAAATTAGACAAGGTAATGAACTACAAAGAGATTGCAGATTGATTGTATGACAATGTATACACCACTGTTAAAGGAAAGAGATTTAGAAATGCACACACTCATTCCATAGTTAAGAAAAAGAAAATGAGTGATGAGAAACACAGTCGGATATATCCCTCTTCACTCACTAATTGTTCTCTTGAGGTAACAGATAAGAAGATAGTTAATTCATAAATCTTTCAACGGAACGAGTATCCTTGATATAGTCAAAAAACGTTTCTCACTAAGGTGGAAAAATATGGAACATAGAATTAAAAAAGCATAAAAATAATTTATATTTCAAACACAGTCATGTTAGTTTGTATTACGATGAAAGGTTGTAAACATGTGGAACTTAAGGTTTTTGGGTAGGAATCCAATTTTACATAGAATTGTTAATGCGATTGCCAAAAGAGTTTTTTCTAATGGTAGGACAATAACTATTCCATTCGGTCCCTTATCAAAATTCAAATGGGTTTGTAACCAAGACCATCAATTTTGGATGCCTCTAGGAGTTTATGAAAAGGAAACCGCACTTTGGTTGATAAACACGATAAATTTTGGGGATGTTTTTTTCGATGTAGGCAGTAATGCAGGATATTTTTCCCTTTTAGGTAGCAAGTGTGTAGGAGAAACAGGAAAAGTAATATCTTTTGAACCCATAGCGTCAAACTGCAATACAATCGAAGGACTTTTAATAGCAAATAAAGTTAACAACGTAGTTGTTGAAACTCTAGCAGTCTCAAATGATACTGGTAAGTGCAGATTTCAAATTGAAAATAATAATGCCAATTCACATATGGAAAGTGTTGAATTAAAGCACCAAGTATCTAATCCAAAAAATACAATTGAGGTTGGTTCGATAACTCTTGATGACTATATTTCTAGTCATGGAATTGTCCCAGACGTTATAAAGGTTGATGTTGAAGGTGCTGAAAAGTTAGTACTTAATGGATCCACTGAATTGCTCAAAAATTTCGATGCTGCCTGGATTATCTCAACTCATTCACACGATTTATATAAGGCATGCAAATTTATAATGAAAAAAAATGGGTATGAGGTTGAGTCTTTGTTTGGATTTCATCACGAACTAATTTGCAAAAAGAAAATACCAAACCAGAGAGAAGATGTCGAAACTGGGTAAGTGGTTACTATTTAATTTGGTGTCCTTTAATTGCACAGGATATAGAAAACACTAAAGGTTGATTTAGGGGTTTCGATATTTACGTTGGGATTTGTTAGACGGAATTTGTCTCTGAGGAAATCTCCTTTCAACCCTCTTAGACACATAACATTCGTCTGTATCCCAATCCTTCGTCTTGTAAAGATAGGATAAAAGAAAGTTTTTCAGATTGTTCTTCAGAAAATCTGTTGGGATTTTGTTCTGCAATTAGGTTGTTATACCTTATCGAAACATTGAAACAGAGATGGTTTGAATATCCATTTTCTGAAAAGAAAAGACTGTTCTCACTCACTCTACGGTAGTAGATTTATGGGGTTGTGGGGTTTATTATTTCTTCAGATATAAATTAATTTAATAAATTTTTAAATATCACTTTTTCAGATTTCAATTTTTGTATTTGTGCTGTAGTCATCCAACAAGAAAGATAGTATGTGCTGTTTGAAATATTTTTTCCTAGATCTGTAGTTGATATTTGATTTATGTTAGGTTGAGGTAGATTAATTTCAATACTATTTAACATACTCTTTACTACACTAGTTTTAATACCAAAGTTTGTGTTTTCTGGAATTACCCCAAAATTTTTCTCAATATATTTCCTATCTAACTTTGCAACTGCTACTCCAATAACGTTTCCTTTGTTATTTAAAATTGGACCTCCACTATTTCCAGGTTGTAAAGCAGCATCTATTTGAAAATTTGAAAAATTATTTCCAATACCCGTCAATGAACTTACTATCCCTTTTGTAACTTTTATTGCAGTGCTTATTTGGTTTCCAAAAGGAAAACCCGCTACAAAAATATCTTCTAACAATACTGTTTTTTCGTTACTTAAAGGTAAAACATGAGTAGGAGCAAAATTTCCTTTTAGTAAGGCAATATCGTTTTGGGGATCAAATTTAATTATACTTGCTGGTATCACATTGCCTTGTAAGTGAATTTTAATTGACTGACAACCGTCAATTACATGATAGTTAGTTATAACATAACCATTTGAAGATACCGCAAAACCAGTGCCTGAGGCAGCATTCAAAATATTCTCATTATTATTCTTATCAACTGACTTTTTTTGATTATTATTTTGACTACTAGATGATAGAAATTGATCATCTTTCCATATACCTTGCTTGTCAATAGAACCGTCTGAGTTATATGAAATTGCAAAACCATTTAATTTGCCATTTTTGAAATCTCCTTTCTCAATTCTACCATCTGCAAAATAATAAGTGCCCTGCCCATAAAATTCATCATTTTTGAATTGACCTATATATTTGTCACCTTTGTTTTCATTTTCTGCAAAATGGAAAAGAGTTCCCAACCCTTCTGCGACACCCTCTTTAAACTCTCCAACATATTTATTTCCATTAGAATAATAGTATGTACCTTGACCATGCCATTTATCATTTTTAACCATGCCCTCATATTTATCACCATAGTATTCATCTCCTTTTGGAAAAGAATAAACAGCAAAGCAATTATTCCAAATTGCATCAACATCACTTGGACACATTTTATTTGATTGATTATTTTCTACAATTTTAGGTTTATCAATTTCAGTATCTGAATCTAATGAATATTGAAACTCATCTTTTTTGTGGATACCATCATTTTTCTTACCATTAGCATATTCATAGACACCATAACCATCTAGTTTTCCATTTTTAAACTCACCAAAATAACTATCTCCACTGTTATATTCATATAAACCTATTCCATGATATTGATCATTCTTGAACCATCCTTCATATGATTCTCCTTTTGCATCACCCTCATCATGTTTGTAATATCCATAGCAGTTATTCCATTTAACTGTATCATCTTTTGGACAGTTTTGAGAATAAGAGTAATCATCATTTTTGAAAATACCTATTTCAGTTTTACCGTTTGGATAAAAATAGATTCCTTTGCCATGTCTTTCTCCATCAAGGAATTCTCCTAGATAAGCATGATCCTGAAATTCGCCTGTATAGGATTCATATCCTAGTCCATTTGCAATATTATTTTTAAGATTACCTTTATAAAAACTTCCATCATTATAATAAATTGCTCCATAACCGTTTAAATAATTATTTAAAAACTCTCCTTTTATAATTTCACCTTTTGACTCTCCTTCAGGGTGTTTGTAAGTTCCAAAACAATTATTCCAAACATCATCATTATCATTACAAATGGGTAAAGACCAACTTTTGGAAGAAATGAGAATTAAAAATCCAAAAAACCAACAAAAGTAATTAAAAAGTATCATCAATGTATTCCTTAATATTTCAATTTTTTGTTTTTAAAAAAATTAAATTTATGCTTGCATTATTTTTTTTTCATATCAAGTCCAGAGTGGAGAATTTATGGGGTTATGTGG
>QBZS01000064.1:0-4642 GCA_003279355.1 SAR116 cluster bacterium AG-335-N04 | reverse complement strand
ATTTAATACAGCCAATCTCTTATTAATTTTTTGTTGATTAATAATTAGGCATTTTAATAAAGAATGTTATAATTTTTACGTATTTTTTGTAAAAATTTAATAATACCATATGTTGTCAATGACGATTTGGGGGGGTATTTATAATTTGTTTTTCCAATTTTTTTAATTATGGTTGTCTTTAGTATATTTTCTTATCCAGCATTTGCAGACATAAATAATGGTGATACAGCTTGGGTACTAACATCAACAGCATGAGTCTTATTTATGAATTTACCTGGTTGAGCTTTATTTTATGCAGGATTAGTTAATTCTAAAAACGCTGTTTCAGTATTAATGCAACATTTTGCCCTAGCCTGTATGGTGTCAGTTATATTGGTAATTTTAGGATATAGTTTAGCTTTTTCTGAAGGAAATGAATGGATTGGAGGATTTAGTAACATTTTTACGAATGCCATAGATGTTAATAGTCCCTCTGGAAGTATTCCCGAAAGCCTATTTGCCACTTTTCAGATGACTTTTGCAATTATAACACCCGCTTTAATGATAGGTGCTTTTGTTGAAAGAATAAAATTTTCAGCAATGCTTATCTTCTTAAGTATGTGGTTACTAGTGGTTTATGTTCTGGTTACTCATTGTGTATGGGGAGGAGGTATATTATCATCTTGGGGTACAATGGATTTTGCAGGAGGAATTGTTGTGCATGCAACTGCTGGAACAGCCGCTTTAGTAACAGCTTTAACACTTGGAAAAAGAAGAGGTTTTCCAAAATCTATAAAACCTCCACATAGCCCTATTTTAACAATGATAGGAGCTTCAATGTTGTGGATTGGATGATTTGGTTTTAATGCTGGGTCTGCTTTAGGTACAAACGGAGGTGCAGGAATGGCAATGCAAGTTACTCATATATCAGCAGCTACTGCATCATTAGTTTGGATGTTTATTGAATGGAAAAGATTTGGCAAGCCCTCTTTAATAGGTATCGTTACTGGAATGGTAGCTGGTTTGGCTACTGTAACTCCTGCCTCCGGCTATATATAGTTCCTGGTGTTCTGGTTTTAGGTTTCTTTGGTGGTTTGTTTTGTTATCTAGCTGTAGATTATATTAGAGGCAAGCTTCAAATTGATGATATTCTTGATGTATTTGCTGTTCACGGTGTGGTAGGAATATTAGGTACACTACTAGTAGCATTTTTGGCGACATCAAGTTTTTCAGGCTTAGGACTAGCTGAAGGTCAAACTGCAGTTTCTCAATTTTTTGTTCAATTTAAAGCTGTCGTTTTAACTGTTGCTTGGACTTTTGTTTTTACATATTTAATATTAAAAATAACATCGTTTATAGTTCCACTTAGGATGGATGAGCAGGAGGAAATCGAAGGTTTAGACTTGCGCTCACATGGTGAAAAAGGATATCATTCTTATTAAGGATTAAAATTATGAAATATTTTATTGCTATAATTAAGCCATTTAAATTAGACGACGTTAGAAATGCTCTAACAGAAATTGGAGTTGAAGGTTTGACAGCCTCTGAAGTTCGTGGGTTTGGGAGGCAAAGAGGTCAAACAGAAATTTATAGAGGAGCAGAGTATAGTGTTTCGTTTGTACCCAAACTTAAAATTGAGATAGCTGTTCCAGATGAAATGCAAGAAGCTGTGCATGAAGCATTACTCCAGAGTGCTTCAACTGGACAAATAGGCGATGGAAAGATATTTGTCTTAGATCTTCACAGCGCTACTAGAATAAGGACAGGAGAAACTGAGAATAATGCATTATAGGTGTTAAGTATACCACTCATCTATGACACTTATTTCTTTTTCAAAGTTTAGATGTTGTATTTTTGTTTTCAATAATATTTGTTTATTTCCTATTTGTTGAACGGCCCATACTGCAGCTCCTCTTACTAAAGGAGATTTATCGTTCATCAATAAATTAATTAGACTGGGCACAAGGTTTTCATTATTACTATTGCCAGTGGCTATACAACAATTTCTTATAAACCGATCTCTTCCTATTCTCTTGATTGGAGAACCTGAAAATTCTTTCCTGAAATCTTGATCAGAAAGTTTTAACAATTTTTTTAAATCAAAATTATATTTATTATCATTAAATTTTATCTCTTTAGTCTTCTTTGCATATTTATTCCAAGGGCAAATTGCTAAACAATCATCACATCCAAATATTTTATTTCCAATCGCCACTCTATATTTTTTTGGAATTATATCTTTATTTTCGATCGTTAAGTAAGAAATACATTTCGTTGCATCTAACTTATTTGGTGCATCAAATGCTTTAGTTGGGCAGATAGCAATACATTTATTGCAGGAACCACAATTATTGTTCTCAGGAGCATCATACTCAAGTGATTTATTTATAAGAATAACACCTAAAAAAAGCCATGAACCAAAGTCTCTAGAAACTAAATTAGTATGTTTTCCTTGCCATCCCAATCCAGCTTTTTCAGCTAATGGTTTTTCCATAATTGGAGCTGTATCAACAAATACCTTAATTTTAATTTTATTTTTTGTATTTAATTTAGAAATTAATTTGCTAGAAAGTACTTTAAGTCTTCCTTTTATAACATTATGGTAATCATTTCCTTGGGCGTATACTGATATATTTCCAATATTCTTATAATTATTTTTTTCTAAAGGATTGGTTTTAGGACCATAATTTAAGCCAAGAATTATTGCAGATTTTGCCTCTCCCCATAAATTAATGGGAGATTTTCTTCTTTCATAAGTATCTTCCATCCATTTCATTTCACCATGAAAGCCTGAATCAATAAATTCTTTTAATCTCAGAGCAGCCGACAAAGGCAGTTTAGCATCTGTAATTTTACATACGTCGAATTCGAATTCTTTGGCTAAATCTTTAATTAATTTATTTTCAACATTTTTTTTCATACTAAAAAAATTATGACTAGATTATATCAATATCACCTGAATAATAATTTTCTAGAAAAGTTTTTTCAAACTTATCAAAATCACTATTCTTTATAGACTCTCTAATATTTTTCATTAAATTCAAGTAAAAATGAATATTGTGTAAACTTAAGAGCATAAGCCCTAAAATTTCTTGAGATTTGAAAAGATGGTGAAGATATGCTCTTGAATAATTTCTACAAGTATCACAATTACAATCTAAGTCTAAGGGTCTTGTATCTAAAATATGCCTAGAATTTTTTATATTTACTTGACCTTTAGAAGTGAACGCTTGTCCAGTTCTTCCAGAGCGAGTGGGTAAAACACAATCAAACATGTCAACACCTCTTTTGATGGCTCCTATGAGATCATCCGGCTTACCTACACCCATTAAATATCTTGGTTTATTTTCCAACATAAATTTTGTTGTATGATCTAAAGTTTCGAACATTAATACTTGACCCTCTCCAACTGCCAATCCTCCTATTGCATAGCCTTCAAAATTTAACTCAGTTAGTTTTTTTGAAGACTCTTTCCTTAAATCTGGAAAAACAGATCCTTGTATAATGCCAAATTGCCCATAACCAGTCCTATTTTGAAAAGCTTCTCTACTTTTGTTAGCCCACTGAAGAGATAATTTCATAGCTCTTTCTGATTCTTCATATGAAGCAGGAAAAGGAATACACTCATCTAACTGCATTGTAATAGTTGCATCTAACGAATTTTGAATATCTGTACTTATCTCTGGTGATAAAAAGTATTTTGTTCCATCTATATGAGATTTGAAAGTGACTCCATCATTTTGAATTTTTCTTAATTTGCCCAAACTCATAATTTGAAAACCACCTGAGTCTGTCAAAAGAGGTTTATTCCATCCCATAAATTTTCTTACCCCGCCCATTTTTTTTATATTTTCTTGACCAGGCCTTAGCATTAAATGATAAGTATTGGCTAAAATAATTTGAGCACCAGAAGCTCTTATATCTCTTAAATGCATTGCTTTCACTGTAGCAGTTGTGCCCACTGGCATAAAAATTGGAGTATCTATATCTCCATGTGCTGTTTCTAACTTGCCTAAACGAGCATTTTTATCTTTGGATAATAATTTAAAATTAAATTTATTTATCATATCAGTTATTGTTGTCTCTTGAAAAAATACAACAATCTCCATAGGAGAAAAATCTATATTTTTGTTTGATTGCATGTTGATATTTTTTAAAAATTTTTTCCTGTCCATGAAAAGCTGAAACAAGCATTAGCAATGTTGATTTTGGTAAGTGAAAGTTTGTTATGAGCAAGTTTACAATTTCAAACTTGAAACCTGGTGTTATGAAAAGATCTGTAAAACCAGACCATGGTTTAATTTTCCCATTATTGATTTTTGCTATCGTTTCTAATATTCTTAAACTCGTAGTACCTACTGATATTATACGCTTATTATTTGCTATTGCCTTGTTAATAATGTTCGAAGTTATCTTACTTACACTACCCCATTCTTTGTGCATTTTGTGATCGAGTATATTATTAACCTTAACAGGTAAGAATGTACCAGCGCCCACGTGAAGAGTTATTGGCGCAAACAAGACACCTTTAGTTTTTAATTCATTGATCAAATTCTCAGTAAAATGTAATCCAGCTGTTGGTGCAGCCACAGCTCCATCTTGATCTGCAAATATTGTTTGATAATTTTTTTTATCATTATCAGACTTTATCTCTCTTTTTATA
>QBZS01000063.1:0-4779 GCA_003279355.1 SAR116 cluster bacterium AG-335-N04 | reverse complement strand
TGGAATAGGATTAGCTATTAGGAAAATAACTAAAGTTGCGTCGCTTAGAATAGCAGAAACCGCTTTTGAAATAGCTAGATTAAAGAATAATCAAACTAAAAAACCAGTTGTTCACGCAATTCATAAAGCAAATGTAATGAAATTAACGGATGGTATCTTTCTAGATGCTTGCAGGCAAGTGTCTAAAAAACACAGAGATATTATTTATAAAGAAATGCTTGTAGATGCCTGTGCTGCTCACATCATAAGAGATCCAAGTCAATTTGATATTATTGTAACTACCAATATGTTTGGAGATATTTTATCTGATTTAGCAACTGAATTTTCAGGTTCCTTAGGTTTGGCAGGATCGCTAAATGCCGGTGAAGATTATGCAATGGCTCAAGCTCAACATGGCTCTGCTCCAGATATTGCAGGTCAAAATACGGCAAACCCAATTTCTCTAATTTTGTCTACAAGTATGTTACTCAATTGGCTTGGAGAAAGAAGAAAGATAAAGGACCTGATTTTAGCATCGAGTTTAATTGATAAATCTGTTACAAATCTATTCGAAAACAAAAATAATTTAACTAAAGATCTTGGTGGAACGGCTTCAACAGAAAAAACAACCGAAAATCTAATTAACATCTTAAATCATTTAACTTAATAAGTCATGACTGATCAAATATCTATACCAACAGTTTTTATGCGAGGTGGAACATCCAAAGGATTACTTTTCGATAAAAGAGATTTGCCTTCCGAAGAAAAAAAAATAAGTAAATATTTACTAGCTGCAATGGGTTCACCTGATATGCGTCAGATAGATGGGATGGGCGGAGCTACTTCAGTAACTAGTAAAGTTTGTATAATTTCAAAAAGTGAGCTTGAAAATATTGATATAGATTATTTTTTTGCTCAAGTTTTAGTTGATGAGGCTAGAGTAGATTACGGCCCAACTTGTGGTAATATGCTCTCGGCCGTTGGCCCTTTTGCTATTGAAAAGGGTATGATAGATGCAAAAGAGACTAAAACTAATATAGTAATTAGATCAGTCAATACTGGTTCAATTGTAGAAGCAACTATCCAAACTCCCAATAAGAAGGTTAAATATTCTGGTGACTATAAAATTGCAGGAGTTCCTGGTGAAGGATCACCAATATTATTAAAGTTCAAAAACTTAGTTGGGGGTATTACTGGCAAACTTTTACCAACTGATCATCCAACCACAATTATAAATGGTATTGAGGTCACATGTTTAGATGTTTCAATGCCAATAGTTATGGCAAATGCAAAAGATTTTGGGATTGTTGGAAATGAAACTAGTAATGATTTAAATGAAAACAAAACTTTATTAAAAAAAATAGAAGAAATTCGACTTAGAGCTGCTTTAAAAATGGGTATGGGAGACGTATGTGGGATAGTTATTCCTAAGTTTGCTCTTTTATCAAAACCACTAAATGGTGGAACTATTACTTCAAGATATTTTACTCCAAAAACTTGCCATGAGACTCACGCTGCAACTGGTTCTAATTGTATTGCATCAGCATGTTTAATTTCCAATACAGTTGCATCTAAAATTACAAATATTGAAGCAACTGGTAACGACACAATAACGATAGAACACCCATTAGGTCTGATAGATTGTTTAGTTGAAACCTCAACTACAGTAAATAGTTTTGATAAAGATTTTATCAAATCTTGTGGTGTTTATCGTACCTCAAGAAAAATAATGGATGGTAATGTCTATATTCCAGAAAATATAGATGATGATTAAATCTACTAACTTATACTTTAAATACTTTTTTGACTGGTGGCCTCAAAAGTGGGGATATATTTTCAGTTTATTGTTAGCTGTAATTAGTAGTTTAATTGCCTATTATTTAGGGTTGCCTCTACCTTGGATGTTAGGGCCATTAATGGGCTGTGGCTTTTTTGCAGCAATAGGTAAACCGGTCATAATTGGTAAAAAGCCTAGACCAATTTGTAGGGCACTTTTAGGCTGTACTATTGGGGCTAATTTTGGGCCAGAGGTTTTAAATAGATTTATTGAAATAGGAGTGTCGTTGTTATTTATACCTGGTTTTGTTTTAATTATGGGTCTCACAACTTTTTTATATTTATCAAAAATTATGAAAATGGATCGATCAACATCAATTTATGGTTCAATTCCGGGTGGTTTAAATGAAATGGTTATTTTGGGTCAAGAAATTGGAGCCGATCCAAGGACGCTTGTTTTAATTCACGCAACAAGAATAGTAGTCGTTGTATTTTTAGCCTCTTTGGTAATATTATTTGTTCCGAATTTAGGTGTCGAAGATTTACCTGAACCAGATTTATTTTATAATTGGAAACAAACCCCAATTGTTATTCTAGTTTCGCTAATCGGATGGTTTTTAGCAGTCAAACTAAAAATACCTGGACCCACAATTATAGGACCAATGATTTTATCAGCGGCTGCCCATATTTTTCAGATTGTTGATGCAATGCCAATGTATATTATAGTAATTTCTGTTCAAATTTTGCTTGGTTCTGCACTTGGTTGTTTATTCAAAAACATTACCCTTAAAGAAATGTCTGGTCCCATATTAGCTGGGTTAGTAACGACATATCTAGGAACCCTTGCGATACTGCAGTAATACCTTTAATTATTATTTATTATTTTTTAAGTAATATTGGTTTTGATCCTCTATCTATTTTGTTAGCTTTTTCTCCAGGTGGTCAATCTGAGATGAATATTTTGGCATTGTCTGTTGGTGCAGATATGTCTTTCATAAGCCCCCACCATATGTTCAGAGTGTTTCTTGTGATCATTTTTGCAGGAATTTTACATAAAATTATAAAAAGATTTATTTAAATCCTTTTACTAAGACTTATTTTTTGAATTAATCAAGCTCATGCCTTTATTATCAACAAAAGGTGCATTATTTATCCAAGACATTTCAAAGCCTTCAATACAACCAATATTGTATCCATACTGATTAGGATTAGATCGTCTTTTGTGATGAGTATTTATACCACATATCCTACAAAAATAATGCTCAGCTACTTTGGTGTTCCACTTATAAGAGGTTAAAAATTCTCTTCCTTCAGTGATAGTTAATTCGTCTATTAAAGCTGTTCCCATAACAAAGCCTTTTCTAGAACAAATAGAACAGTTGCACCTACGTAAATTTTTTATGTTTGTGCCCACTTCAAATCTAACTGAACCACAATGACATTTTCCTCGAAGGGGTAAAGATAAATCGTCAATTTTCATATCAACTATAATATTTTTTAAAATATGAACCCATAATCACTTTTTAATTTATTGGCCAATTCGTTGGTCTTATGTTCGGATATAGGTATGAATGGTGGCCTTAAATTATTCCACATAGTATTTTTAGTCTGTAATGCCAATAAAGATTTTTGTGCTGGTATTGGAGCATAATCCTGAAATAACAGTCTAACTGATTTAACTTTCTCTTGGAGTTCTTCTGCTTCTTCCCATTCTCCAGCATGACAAAGATCTATGACCTTAGATATATCTTTACTATTCAAGTTGGCAGTTGCTGATATACACCCTGGTGCACCTAGTTTGATTGCCTCAATTACGGGAAGTTCTGCTCCTGGATAAACTATAAGCCCATTTATTTTTAGAAGTGCTTCTGTATTCTCCCAAACACCTGAACTATCTTTTATACCTATTATAAAGTCAGGGTATGAAGATTTTAGCTTATGAACTAGATCGATTGACAAACCTACGCCACTTACCTGAGGTATATGATACAAATATATTTTAAGTCTTTGGTCATTTACACCATCAATTAATTTTTCAAAATATTCATACAGTCCATCATCGCTCATACCCTTGAAGTAAAATGGTGGTAAAGTCATTGCACCAAGGCAGCCTAAGTCAATAGCATGTTTAGTGATTTCAATTGTATCAGGTAAATTACATAAACCAGTCCCAGGAATTAATGTTTTGGGGTTAATACCAGATTTAATTAAACCTTCAATTGCTTTCATCCTTTCTTTATTTCCAACTGATAATGCTTCTCCAGTAGTTCCAAAAGGGGCAAGACCAGAGCATCCATTTTCCATTAGATTTTGTGCTAGATCATTATACATTATTTGATCAACTTTAAGTTCATTATCAAAAGGTGTTAAGATTGGTGCAATTAGTCCTTTAATCAATTTTGTCTCCATAAATCCAACTAGATTTATACATTACTTTAATTTTTGTAAGAAATAAATTTCAATTTGAATTCTGTATTAATAATTTCAGTTTAGGGTAAATATATTTTTGGGCTATAGCTAAGATTATGAGTACAATTAATAACCTAAAAAAATGGTGAGTTACAACAAATGCTGGTTTAATATCTAATGATGAAGCTACTAAACCCATTTCTTGAATTCCACCAGGAGCAAAGGCTAATATTATTGCTTCGGGTTTCGCGTCTGTAAAAAAAGATATAAACACTATAAACGGTATCATACAAACTATGAGAGACAAGACTATTCCAAATGCAAGCCCAACATAGTTTCTAGCGATTTTCCAATTTAGTCCATGCATGTTACTTCCAAAAAAGCAGCCAACCATAAGTTGTGCTAAAATGAAAATAACAATAGGAGCATCTAAATCAATAACATCAGTCATATTAAGAACGGCACTTAGGATTAACGGTCCAAATAGTCTTTTTCCTGGCAGTTTTATAATTGTTCCAAAGAATATACCACTGGGGATTAATATGAGAATTATAAAACAATCAACTATACTTCCATAAAAAGATGGCCACATTGGCTGTCTTTCAAATGATTCCG
>QBZS01000062.1:0-4940 GCA_003279355.1 SAR116 cluster bacterium AG-335-N04 | reverse complement strand
ACGGTTACTGATAAAAATAAATTCAAAATACCTGATAAGCTAGATTGTATTAGTAAAAACTTTTGGTTCTAAAAATAGATATAGGTGCTCATATGGCTAAATCTGATATTATGATAGATAATGATAAAACAAGAGTTACACGTTGGTTGTTTAAGCCAGGAGAAGATACGGGTGAACATATTCATGAATATGATTATGTGGTTGTTCCTATGAAAGATGGAAAACTTAAAATTGTGAACCATGATGGCAAAGTATCCATAACTGAACTTGTTGAGGGTACAAGTTATTTTAGAAGTAAAGGTGTAAATCACAATGTCATTAATTATAATGATTTTCCATTTTCATTTGTTGAAATAGAGTTTAAGTAAACTTAAATCACATTAAAGTTTTAAACGAAAATAAAGGTGCTAATTATGCCAGAATCAAAACTTATAAGTTATATAACTTCTGATTTTCAAACTAAGAGTGATTTGAAAATTGGAGAAATGGAATGGGAAAATATTATGAATGCCAAATTTGATAAATTTAAAAAGGCTGGTGCTGTTAGACAGACTGTTACTCAAATCTGGAATAAAGAAGGTACTTTAAGGTTAGGGCATTTATGGGAATATAAGGATGAAAAAGCCTTTGTTGAATGTCAAAAAATTTTTAGAGAAGCTGAAATTGAATTCAAGAAAAAGACAGGTATAATTTGGAAAGTATTTTCAAATAGAGGTATTGTTTTATATGATGTTATTTACTAATGGGAAAAACCCACTATCCAACAAATTTTATTTTTTAAATGATTAAATATACAAAAATATCTATCAACTCAATTTCAAAATATACACTCTTAAATATTTTTCTGCTTATATTTTCTTTATTTATTAATAATGTTTCAGCCTCTGAATTAGACAATCTTTTTTTTAATTTAAAAAATGCAAGTGACAAAAATATAGCTAAACATTATGAAAGTAGAATTTGGAAATATTGGCTTTTAAATGGATCAAATGAAACAAGCAATCTTCAAATGCAGATAGGAGTGAATTTATTACAAAGTGGTGAATTAAATAATGCTCTTAAAATATTTGAAAGTTTGTCAAAAAAAGAACCGCGTTGGGCTGAGCCAATTAATAAAATTGCAACAATAAAGTTTTTGATGGGTGATTACTTGGGTTCTGTTAAGGATATTAAACTTACTCTTCAATTAGAACCTAGACATTTTGGTGCTATTTCGGGTCTTATTCAAATTAATATTCATCTTAAAAATTACAATGAGGCTCTTAAAAATATAGATTATGTTTCAAAAATTCATCCCTTTTTAAATATACTACAACTTAGGCCTGATATTTTAAAGCTAATAAGAAAATCTTCGATATAGTTTTAATAATAAAATTTTAATTAAATTCCTTTTCATTAAATTCAGATTTAACGTTAATAAAAGCACAAAATTTTAAGAAGAAAAGATTGATTTTAAAGTTTTAAGAGCTTTAACACTTCTAATTTAGTATCTAAAATTATTTTAAAATCAATTTTTTGTTTTTCTGCAAAAGCTTTTTCTTGTTCAAAACAACTAAAACAAAGTTCAACCATTCTTCCTTTTTTTGATTCAAATATTTTAGTAGGAATTGTTTCTTTTAAATAATCAGGATGAGGATTTTGGATTCTTTTGCACCACATGCATTTTGCATTAATTTTATTATACTTAAAAGTCATTAAAGCATTCTTAATTTATTTTTTGTTTAGAATATTCTTGATTTCTTTTAATTTTTTTTCTAATAATATAATTTTATCGTACATATCCTCTTCCGACACTTTCTTAACATCTTTACCATCGCTTGATATTTGTTGCATTGCATCTACTATAATTCCTATGAATAAATTCAATATTGCGAAAGTTGTAACTAAAATGAAAGGGACAAAAAATATCCACGCTAGTGGGTATTCTTTCATAACTGGCCTAACTATACCCATTGACCAACTTTCTAGGGTCATAATTTGAAATAAAGTATACATTGAATTACCAATTGTCCCAAACCATTCATAAAAATTTTGACCAAAGAAAGTAGTTGTTAAAACGGATGAAATATAAAAAATTAAGACTATTATGGTGCCTACTGATAAAATGCCGGGAATTGAAATAAATATTGCTTGGATTATTCTTTTCATAGAAGGAACTATCGAAAGCAATCGCAGGGTCCTAAAAATTCTAAAAGCCCTTAAGACTGAAAAAGGTCCGGAGGCAGGAATTAAAGACACAACAACTATTATAAAGTCAAAAACATTCCAACCATCTTTAAAAAATTTTAACTTATATACTAAGATTTTTACAATAAGTTCTATTGTGAAAATAGTTAACGCTATTTTATCTATGATTGATAAAAATACACCATACTCCAATTTAATTTCAGCACTTGTTTCCAGTCCAAGAGTTATTGCATTAATTATTATAACTAGAGTAATAAAAGTTATAAAAATCTTATTCTCTACAATTTTTTTTAAAGTTGTCATTAAATTCAAAATTCTAAATTTATTTTTATTGTTTTTAATAAAAATTAAATATTTTACAAGACTAATTAAATTAAAAATAAATTAACCTGTTAAAACTTTACGTTTTAAAATTATTTTGATTAGATAACTAATAGAAATTAAATTTATGGGCTTAATATATGTACGTACGAACGATAAAAATCACTTTTAAAGATAAAATGTCAAAAGAAATGTTTGTAAATTATACTGATACTAAAGCAGATGCAGAAGGAATAAAAGGTGGTACATTAATGAAACTAATTTTTAGTAATTCAGATGTTATTGCAACGTTAGTACTTATCTTCCCAGATCATAAAACTTTTATGAAAGATCATAATAGGCTTGCAGGTCCAATTATTGATTCATTTAAAGAACAGGGGCTTAAAATTGAATTAAATGACGGAGAAGTATTAGGAGCGACTGCAGTATCTTCTAATTTTATAAAGACTTTAACCAAAGAAGCCACGTTTTATAAAAATGATTAAAATTTGTCTTTAACCACTAATAAAATTTGATTAATGAATAATTGGAAAACTGATTTTGAAGTGAAGTTTCATTTTGAATTCACCCATGTTAATGGGAAAAAAGAGGCAAAATACAATTCCCTTATTGTTGAGGCTGAAAATGAAGAAAAAGCTGTTGAAATGGTTACTTATCAATACGAAAATAGTGAGTTTTTAATAATAGATGGGGTTAAAAAAATTTGGAATTATTAATAAATCAATTATCTGACAAAAAATTTGAGGTTATAATTTATGCGGATCAACAAACTATACACAAAGTATTTATATCTAATCAAACTTATCTAGATCTTACTTCCAAAAAAATATCCAAAAAAGAACTTGTAAAATTTAGCTTTGAATTTCTTTTAGAAAGAGAACCAAATACAGCTATTCTTTCTTCATTTGATTTAATACAAATTTCAAAATACTTTCCAGAATATTTTACGGAATTAAGAGATTATTGCAGTATGAAAATTTAAATTTTTTAATTAACTTAATAATATGCAGTCATATCAATTAAAAATAAAACTAAATAACAAAATTAAATTACAGATTGGAAAACTAGGTGAGTTTTTATTAAAAAAAGGGATATACATTTATACTGGTTCTGCAAAAAAAAACATTGATTCAAGAATTAAAAGACATCTTTGTAATAACAAAAAACTTCATTGGCATATAGATTATCTTCTTTTAAACAAAAACGTGAAAGTGATAGAGGTTAATAAATCAAATAAATTTGAATGTGATTTAAACAAAGAAACTGAAGGTGAAATAATTGTCCACGGCTTTGGAAGCTCTGACTGTGAAGCAGGTTGTGAAAGTCATTTAAAGTTTAAACTATTATAAATAAGTATTAGCTGTTATCACAGCTAATACTTCTAGAAGGGTATAAATGAAAATCATTTATTATTTAAATTATTATCAAAAATTAAGTCTTAATTCTGTAAACAATAAGGTAACTTAATGGTACAAGTTTAAAATATGCAAAATAACAAGGATTTAAAATTAAATAAAAGTAATGAGATTAATTAGATTTATAATCTAAACAACAAACTTTCAACTTTCTGAATTTTTGAGGTATTAAAATGGAGAATAAATTTAAAAATTGGCATGTAGCCTTGATAGAAAAAGTTCAAAAAATAACAGGATTGTCAAATTATCAAATTATATGGCTTAGTTTTCTTGAAGGTTTGTTAATAGGTATATGTTTTGGTTATATACTATTTTAATAAATAAATTACATGTAGTAAAAGTGAATTTTTAAAATATATCCTTATAAAAATCATGTTGATCTAGTTGTTTTGGAACTTTTATACCAGTAATTGCCCAGAATTTGGTTATCATTTCTTCGATATCATTTCTTGTGAAGCGTATTTTAACCCATTTATTGTTTTTAACCTTTTCTGTTTTAACACCTGGAAGATCAACTGGTAATTTTGCTCTATTAAAAACAGCACATTCGTACAAATCATCGTCAAAAATTTGTGTGAAACTTAAAACATAATAATTATAATCTAATTGACATTTTCCATCGATAAATTTTAGTTCATTAAATTTCATATTTTATTCTTCTCTTAAAAAACTTTTTGATTATTCATAAGTAAATTCTGGTATGATCTAAAAAATGAATATTATTTAGAAAAATTCACAATAAAATTTTTCTGGTATTTTTTTTAGTTTTATTGTTCCCTCGCTCAATAATACTGGTTTAAGTTCTCTTGTATTTCTGTCTAGGTGCCACGCAAAATCCACACCTAGAAATTGATATTTATCTTCAAATAAAATAAATGATAATGGTTTTTGTCCAACCACTTCGCCAATAATAATGAAATTTCCTTTGATTTTCTTATAAACTTGAGAAAATAAGTTTGTATTTTCTTTTTTAAATTGAAATTCCATCAAATTTGATTTTGATTTATTATAACAAGT
>QBZS01000061.1:0-5086 GCA_003279355.1 SAR116 cluster bacterium AG-335-N04 | reverse complement strand
TCATTTAATTTATTCTTATCATAACCCTGAAAAAAATAGCTGTCTATATTTGAAGAGGTTGATGAATAAGGGCTAATCGTTATTTCTTTTGGGTTAATTAACAAATTTTTTCCAATATTTCTAATTTCACTAGAAAGCGTTGCAGAAAAAAATAATGTTTGTCTTATTTTTGGTAATAATTTATTGATTTTCATTATGTCTGGAATAAATCCCATGTCCAACATTCGGTCAGCCTCATCAATAATGAGTATTTTAACATCTTTTATAATAACTTTACCTCTTTCTATGTGATCTATAAGTCTGCCTGGGGTTGCTACAAGTACATCAACACCCTTTGCTAATTTATTATCTTGTTCGGTAAATGATACTCCTCCAATTAATAATGCCATTTGTAACTTAAGAAACTTATTCATAAAATTAAACTCTTCAGCTACTTGCATAGCTAATTCTCTAGTTGGAGCTAAAATAAGTGATCTAGGCATCCTTGACTTAGATTTTCCAGAACTTAATATTTCAGCCAAAGGCATAATGAACGAACCAGTCTTACCTGTACCAGTTTGTGCACAGCCTAATAAATCTCTACCCGTCAAGATATGGGGTATAGCGCATCTTTGAATTTCTGTAGGATTTTTATAACCCTTTTCGTTAATAGAAGAGATTATCTCTTTACATAAACCTAGTTCTTCAAAATTCACGTTTATTCCTTATAAATGTAATTATAATTTATTTACTTATATTTACTAGATGTCAAACTAATCATTCCAAGCACATACTATTCAAATATCAAAATTATTTACCAAATTAGCATTTTCTTGAATGTATTTGAATCTAAGTTCTGGTTTTTTACCCATTAGTATATTTACTAACTCGTCAACTAATCTTCTTTGATCAGCTTCTATAATGTCTCTTTTAGGTATAGTAATTTTTAAAAGTTTTCTTGTTTTAGAGGACATTGTTGTTTCTTTTAGCTGTGATGGAGGCATTTCTCCTAGACCTTTAAAGCGACTTACAATACCTTTGCCAGAAAACTTTTCATTAATAATTTCATTTTTATTTTCTTCTGTTTGGGCATATTGAGATTGTCCATTATGTGTAATTCTATAAAGGGGAGGTTGGGCAAGGTATAAATGACCCTTTTCTATTATTTCAGGAAAGGAATTGTAAAAGAAAGTTAACAAAAGAGCAGCAATATGAGCTCCATCAACATCTGCATCTGTCATTATTATAATTTTATTATATCTCAGATTTTCAATATTATTTGATTTTATTTGTTCTAATCCAATGGCTTGTTTTAAGTCATTAATTTCTTGGTTAAGAGACATTTTTTCGCTTGATGCGCTAGCTACATTTAATATTTTACCTTTAAGTGGTAGTACTGCCTGCGTCATTCTATCACGGGCTTGTTTGGCGGATCCTCCAGCACTATCACCCTCTACAATGAAAAGTTCAGTTTCTTCAAATTTATCACTACTACAATCAGCTAATTTACCAGGAAGACGAATCTTTTTTGTTATGGTTTTCCTAGTAATATCTTTTTCTTTTTTTTTCCGTTTTCTTTCTTCATAGTTATTAATAGTACGGTTTAATATTGCCTCACCAATTGAAAGATCATTCGATAACCAAGTTTCAAATCTATCTTTTATGGCAATTTCAACAAGTTTAGCACTTGATAAACTTACTAATTTTTCTTTTGTTTGACCTTGGAACTGTGGGTTCTTAATGAAAATAGACAAAATAGAACCTGTTGAATTTATTAAATCATCATAAATAATCTCATTAGCTTTTTTAAATCCCTTAATATCTGCAAAATTTCTTATTCCCTTAGTAAGTGCGTGTCTAAACCCTAATTCATGACTACCACCAAGAGGTGTTGGAACAGTATTACAATAAGTTTCTGTAAAACTTGTTTCATTATTTGTAAGCCAAGCAACTACCCATTCTACATTTTCATCATCAATTTTCACATTTCCATCAAAAGTAGATGAAGTAAACATTGGTATTGTTGAAGTTTTAAATTTGATATAATCAATTATTCCATTTTTATAACATATTTTTCTTGACTGTGGTGTTTGACTATTTTCTTTAATCAAAGAGGTATCACAATCCCAATTTATTTGAACACCACCAAAAAGATAAGCTTTATATTCCAAAATTTTAAAGAGCTTGTCAGGACTAAAAAAATTATTTTCTCCAAATATACTTACATCTGGTTTGAATAAGATGCTAGTTCCGTTGGATTTTTTTGTTGACTCTATTTTATTTAGTTTTGTTGTCGGTAATCCCTTTGAAAATTCTTGTTTATAAAGAATACCCCCACGAATAACTTGAACTTTTAAAAAAGAAGAAAGAGCATTTACAACCGATGCTCCAACTCCGTGAAGACCGCCTGAGGTTGTATAATTTTTATTTGAAAACTTACCACCTGAATGGAGCGTCGTCATTATTACTTCTAATGCTGATTTATTTTTAAACTTTGGATGACTGTCAATTGGAATTCCTCTTCCATTGTCAGATATAGAAATAGTATTGTCACCAAAGAGCTCAACACTTATAGTCGTTGCATGTTTAGCAACAACTTCGTCCATACAGTTATCTATAATTTCTATAGCTAAGTGATGTAAGGCATTGTTGTCTGTCCCACCTATATACATGCCTGGTCTATGTCTTATTGGTTCTAGACCTTCTAAAACTTCAATTTCAGTGGCGTTATAGTTGTTATCTAGCAAAATTTTATTCATTAGTTAGTGAAAACTAAGTACAATTTTAATATATAGTCTAACTTATCAATAATTAGCGTATTTTCAAATAAAAAAACCCAGTAAAAACTTGGTCTTTTGAAATATTAACTTGAGTAATACATTTTAAACTCAACTGGATGAGGTGCATGTTCAAATTGAACAACCTCCTCCATTTTTAGATCAATATAAGCTTCAATCTGATCTTCCGTAAAAACATTACCTTTAGTTAAAAAAGACATGTCATTTGCAAGAGCATCTAAAGCTTCTCTTAACGAACCGCACACTGTTGGAATGCTTGTTAGTTCACTAGCTGGAAGTTCGTATAGGTCTTGATCCATTGCTTCACCGGGATCTATTTTATTTTGTATCCCATCTAATCCTGCCATTAACATTGCAGAAAAAGCTAGATAAGGATTAGCAGTTGCATCAGGAAACCTAACTTCAACTCTTTTTCCGTTAGGACTATCAGTGAACGGAATACGGCATGAAGCAGAACGATTTCTTGCTGAATACGCTAATATTACAGGAGCTTCGAACCCAGGTATTAACCTTTTATAAGAATTTGTTGATGGGTTTGTAAATGCGTTAATGGCTTTTGCATGTTTTATAATACCACCTATATAGTGAAGGCAAGTTTGTGAAAGTTGAGCGTATTTATCACCTGCAAACAAGGGTTTACCATCTTTCCATATTGATTGGTGTGTGTGCATTCCCGTTCCATTATCACCTGCTACTGGCTTTGGCATAAAGGTTGCTGTTTGACCAAAAGAATGAGCAACATTATGAACAGCGTATTTGTAAAGTTGAACATTGTCTGCAGTATCTATCAAAGTTCCAAACATCATACCCAATTCATGCTGAGATGGAGCTACCTCATGATGATGTTTTTCCATTGGAACTCCCATATCAACTAGTGATAAAACCATTTCGCTTCTCAAGTCTTGAGAAGAGTCCACCGGTGGAACTGGAAAGTACCCCCCTTTAATACCTGGTCTGTGACCCATATTACCTTCTTCAAAGTCTTTGCCAGAATTATAAGGACCTTCTGATGAGTCAATTTTATAAAATGAAGAGTTCATTTCAGCTTCATATTTTACATCATCAAAAACAAAAAATTCAGGTTCAGGACCGAAATAAGCAGTATCACCAACCCCAATTGAACCCATGTAAGCTAAGGCTTGTTTTGCAGTTGACCTTGGATCTCTTTCGTAGGGTTCACCTGATATAGGGTCTAACACATCACAAAATATTGACAAAGTAGGTTGTGAGAAAAAAGGATCAACAATACCTCTAGAGCAGTCAGGCATTAACTTCATGTCAGATTCATTAATTGCTTTCCAACCAGCTATAGATGACCCATCAAACATAAAACCTTCAGCAAGACTTTTCTCATCAATAGTACTGACGTGTTGAGATAAATGTTGCATTTTACCTCTTGGGTCAGTAAATCTTAAATCTACAAATTGTATTTCTTTTTCTTTGATTATATTCATGATTGTTTTTGCGTCTGACATTATTAACTCCATTTATATTTATATTGCTTCATTACCTTTTTCACCGGTTCTAATACGGATTGCTTGATCTATAGTAGAGACAAAAATTTTACCATCACCAATTCTGCCAGTTTTAGCTGATAGTTCTATACATTCAATAGCGGATTCTACAAGATCATCATCTAAAATTATTTCGATTTTAACTTTAGGCAAAAAATCGACCACATACTCAGCACCTCTGTAAAGTTCGGTATGACCTTTTTGCCTACCAAAGCCCTTAGCTTCATATACAGTTAATCCTTGAATGCCTATCAAGGAAAGAGAGTTTTTCTCAGCAATGTTGATGGGAGAAAAAAATAAGGAAATATTATATCCTAATCCAGGGTTTCCTATATATGAATCTGCTATTAATTATTCTGGAGCTAAAGCAATTCCATACGAGTTAAGTGAAACTAAGGGATTTTCTTTTTCCGCAGATGACATACTTAAAAAAATTAACCAAAATACAAGTTTAATTATAATTAACAGTCCTGCAAATCCAACTGGAGGTGTTGTTCCTAAGCTAGAACTTGAAAAACTTGCTAAAGGGTTAGAAAAATTTCCTAAAGTAGTTTTAATGAGTGACGAGATTTATGATCAATTTTGTTTTGGGGAAAATGATTTCACATCAATGTTAAAATTTCCTGAATTAAAAGATAGACTTATTATTCTTAATGGATGGTCCAAGACTTACGCCATGACTGGTTGGCGCCTCGGTTATGGAGTATTTCCCAGTAAACTTTACGAATTTGCTGAAAAATTAGCTGTCAATATTCACTCATGTGTAAATGCTAGTGCTCAATATGCCGCATTGGA
>QBZS01000060.1:0-5432 GCA_003279355.1 SAR116 cluster bacterium AG-335-N04 | reverse complement strand
AATCTGCAATTTTAGACTCACTCACCAACGGATACATTAAAGTTGATAGAAATAAAACAGGTGAAAAAATTACAATTAATCCTGAGGTTTTTGAAAATCAAGACAATAGTTTAGGAGCACCAGACGGTAAAAAAGCAGTAGTTGGTCTTTCTAAATATGGTTTAGACATTAATCAAAAAGACTATAAATTATTTGTAAATGACGATGATAGCCTATACACCTCAAATAATCCCGGTTTAGCAGGAACAATATCTCTAAATGGTGCTCTAAAAGACGCAAATGACTTAAACGCAGTTGTAACAATTTATTGCTCAGCGACTGAAACTGGAAATAAGTTTACAGTTACAGGTACCAACGCAAATGGAACAGTTATATCAGAAGAAATTACAGGCGTTGCTTCATCTAATACTGCAATTGGGTCTACAAAGTTTACAACCATAACATCTATAGTATCGTCTGCTACTGCAAGTGGAAATATAAATATAGGAACAATAGGTAGAAATGATATCAATGACGATGACAGTTTAGTTGAATTAACAACATTTTCGTCTGGTGCTCTAACAATGGATGGAGTTTTATCAACCTCAAATTATCTTGGTGCACAAATAGAAATTAAAAGTAGACAAGATACTACTGGCACAAGTTTTGTCATTAGTGGTACAAATTTGGACAATAAAGTTATAAGTGAGACTATATTAGGATCAAATGGAGGTGTGGTAACAACTACAAACATATTTAAAACAGTAACCTCAATAAATAGTTCTGGAACAAGTAATGGTAGCATTAAGATTGGCACCAAAGCAGCTGACGGAAATTGGAATACTACTATAGACGCAAATGCTCTTAATGTAGACACCGAAAAAGAAATTTCTACAGCTATTTTATCAAGCTTAAGATCAGAAACGCCAACATCGCAACTTAAAGGAATAGTTCTTAACTCATTACCAAAAGACGGGCAGTCTGTTGACTTAAGTTTTGAAGGCCAAATTTTTAGACTTAATATGACTTCAGGTGAATTATTAGTTGAAGGACCTGAGGAAAATAGGATAAAGGCTCGGTTTAATGGGACATCAGAAAATATTACTAATTCAATTGCAACAGCCCAGTCTGGTACAGCCTCTAATGCTTTGACTATTAATGGCATAAATTCAGTAGTTGATGGTGATGGATTAGTTGTTAACCAAACAGTTGGAAATAACAGTAACTTTGACATTACTGGTGCTTTGTCAGGTTTAGCTTCTTCATCTTTGAATTCAAGAATCACAATCTCTAGCCCAACTAATAATACTTCTGCAACTTTTACAATTACAGGAACAGATATAGATGGAAATGCTCAGACTGAAACAATAACTGGGATCAATAATAATAGTGTGACGGGAACAAAATATTTTAAGACTGTTACTCAAATTTCAACTGATAATAATGCTTATGACATAAATGTGGGAGCAACACCTGGTTTAGGATCTGGAACTAGAGTGTCGATAACATCGACAAATAATGAAAGTAATAAAACTTTCACTATAGTCGGTACTGACACCGATGGTCAAAGTAAAACAGAAACTATTAGTGGTCCAACGCAAGGCAATACAGTCACATCTTTAGGTCTTTTTAAGACAATTACTTCTATTACCCCTAATATTAACACGAGTGGAAATATAGAAATTGGAACAGCCCCAGGTTTTGAATTAATAGCAACAGCTGAAGGAACAGTTGAGGGTGCACAATTTGAATTAGTATCAAATACAGCAAATACAATGAATGCAGAGTCATTTGGTTTAAAGAAAGCTAAAGCGTCTCTTATAGGTAATTTTGTTGTACAACCAACTGCATCTGATCCAGCTATTTCAATTGAGGTTACAGAAAATGATGTTACAACTAATTTTTCAATTAAATTCAATGATAGTAATGTCCCAGTTTTCTTTAATAGTGAGGGATCAGCCTTGAGTGGTTCTCCTCCATCAGGCATATCCTTATCGTGGAGTGAGTCTTCCGGCATAACAGATGATGTTTCCTTATTTAATAACAATCTGTCTGCTGGTGTACCAATTATTACAGATGGTATTCTTTCTACTACAGATGTTGACGGAATGATGACAAGTAAGTCTGCTTCAGCAGGTGCGTTAACTTTAGACGGTGTTTTAAATGGCTCAAAGGCACTGAATGGAAAGATCACAGTTCTTTGTAATGAAAATGAAACAGGTAATTCCTTTGTGGTTAATGGATATGACACTTCAGGAGTTTACAGATCGGAAACTATTACAGGTGTTAGCAAAGGAGGAACAGCGTTAGGTAGTATATCTTTTAGTGAAGTTTTATCTATTTCAGCATCTAACAATACGGCTGGCACTATAGAGGTTGGTATCCAGGCTACACATGTTACTATAGATCCTCAAGCTATTACTATTACACCTGCTGGTAATGATCTTGGAGAAAAATATACTATAGTTGGATTAGACCAGTTTGGGAATACACAAACTGAAGTAATAACAGCCCAAGCAGCAGGAGCAAAAGTTGCAGGTGAAAAAGTTTTTTCTCAGATTACGTCTATAACGCCTGCTAGTTCTTCTGCGTCAACTGTTAAAGTAGGTACTCAAAAAGTAGGAAGATTAACCCTTACTCATACTATTGATGATGTCAGTTTTAAAATGGATGGCAGTCCCAATGCTAATCGACTTTATGGAATTAAAACACAAGATATTCGTGCAACTGTAGATAATGACGGATTAAAAATTACTTCGTTTTCTGGTGAACCTGTAAAGATTAATATACCTAATAACTCAATTCAAAACTCAGTTGCTGAAAAAGTAAGTATAGGTGATCCGCCGCCAGAGGACTTAATCACCATAGTAATGGGAAAAGGTGCAAGAAAGATTAGTGCTGAATTTGATAAGGTTCCTGAAAATAAAAGTGTCAAGAGTGACTTTGATCCAGAATTAACAATTAAGGTTGATGCTAATAACAAAAATAAAGTAGAAATCTTTGATAAAAAATCTGGTCATTCGATCGCATCTAGAATTTTAGATGTAAACAGAGTTTTTGAAGTAAATAATTCTAAATTTCAATTTTCAGAAGAACCTATTTTGAGTAATAGTTTTGAAGTTTCAACCAATTTGGACGGTAAAGGAGATAATAGAAATATTCTTAATATCTTGAGTTTACAGGGCGAGGATAAAACAGGAGAAAATAGAGGAAATTTTCAAAAAACCTTCAATATAACCGTTGCTAAAATAGGTTCAAATGTACAAGCTAGTAAACTTTCGCTTGATTCAGCTTCAAATATATTAGAAGCAGCAGAAGCAAGTCAAAGCGAATTTGCTGGAGTTAATTTAGACGAAGAAGCTGCTCATTTACTTGAATTTCAACAAGCTTACCAAGCTTCGGCACGTATTTTGCAAACAGCTAAAGAGTTGTTTCAATCTCTTATTGAAGTTGTATAAAAATAATAGGCTAATAAATGCAAATAAGTTCAAAACTATTTAATCAACAACAACTTAAACAATTTTCCTCTACAACTAAAGAATTGCAAGATTTACAAAATAAAATTGCTACTGGAGAGAATATTTTACGTGCTTCAGATGATCCAGTAGGTTCAGTTGAATTGTCAGGGTTAAATGTGGTTAAGAAACAAATTGAACAGTATGAAAGAAATGTAAATTCTGCTTCAGATAGATTAAATCTATTAGACAAAAACTTAGATAATTTAACTAATATCATGATAAGGACCCAAGAATTAATTATACAAGCATCTAGCGATGTGCTTGGTGCTTCTGATAGAGACGCTATTGCCCTAGAATTAGATGAAATGAAAGAAGAAATTTTGAGTGTAGCAAATGCCAAAGACAGTAATGGCAGCTACTTATTCAGTGGTTATAAAACTAATACTATGCCTTTCGTAAAAGATCTAGCTGGTAAAATTAATTACAAGGGTGATAGGGGAATATCATCCCTTTCTATTTCAGAATCTCGAGTAATGGAAACAACTCTTGATGGTGGTACATTGTTTGAAGCTGTTAAGGGTTCTGATGGAACAAATGTATCAATTTTCCAAATGTTAGAAGATATCAGTTTTTCTATTAGAACTGCTTCAGGTGGAGTTAACTCAGTTAAGTCTAATGGTGTTGCCGAATTAACGTTTGAAAATAAAAATCCTGGAACTTGGACCTTTGATCTTACAGGAAATTTAGGAACTGCAACCATTACAACGGAAATTACGGGAGAAGATCCTTCAGAATTTGTAAAGCAAATTAATTTAAGTTCTACTGGCGTTACTGCCTCCATTAATGATGACGGTAAGACAATAAAATTAACTGACTCAGTAAATGGGCCTATGGAAATCAAAAATTTGTCTGTGTACGGTATTAATTCTGCGCAAAAAACTCCTGGCTCTTTTTTCAATGTTCAACCCACCGATGGGACTGGAAACAAAATAGGTAATGTTCAAAAATTGTATGACAACAATCAGTTACCGTCAAAGCAAATTGATAACATAGCCTCTGCTCAAGTTCACATTGCTAATAATAGAGGTGAAATTGGGGCAAGAAATAATTCACTTGATAGACAAATTGAACATTTAGCACAAAGAAGATTGGCTGTAGAAAAAGACGTTAGTGATTTGAAAGATGCAGACCTTGCGTCCTTAGTAACTAATTTACAAAGTATGTTAACATCAATGCAAGCTAGTCAGCAGTCTTTTGTTAAAATCTCACAATTAAATTTATTTGATTATTTAAGATAATTAATAATTAGAATAAATCAGATTCTTGGTTAAATACTTCACCAATCCAGCCAATATCTTTAACATCAGTGATTGCCCAGCCAGGAGTAGCTTTCGGCAAAGCGTCGTTTCTTATACTGAAGACAGTTGCTTTAAAAACTCTAAAACTTTTATCTGAATTATAGTCTTGTATTTTTTCTGGATTAAATGCAGATGAAAAAATTCCTGATAATTTTCTTTCGCTTCCAGTAGCTTCAAAGCAAACTCTGTAGTGAATGTAGTCATTTATATAAGTAGCTGCTTGGTCACCTGCGTTAATTTCAGATAAGAACTGAAGTATTTTCTCAGATACGTCCATAATTTCTTCTGTTCTAACTTCGTCATACCTTTCAGAAATAGCATTGGCATATTTCCTAGAGACGGCGGCAATAGAATTGTTAGAATATAAAAACTCTTTGCTTGTTTGAGCAGAAAATACACCAAATATCCATTCTGGGCAGTATTTTGACAATCTAACACCTCAAATAAAGAATATTTATTAAATATACTTTTTAATTTTTAAATCAATAGTAATTTTATTTTATTTGTCTCCAACCGTCTAAAATTTCATCAATAGGAGGAATTGCATCGTATATTAATTTTGAATCTCTTTTTGTAAAACCCTTCATTATGCCATTTTTACAAAACTCATAAATACCATAAAGATTTTCAGCAATTT
>QBZS01000059.1:0-5511 GCA_003279355.1 SAR116 cluster bacterium AG-335-N04 | reverse complement strand
CTGTCATTTCCACTTTCACTCTATCACCAGCTGGATTCTCTTCACGTGTAATATCCATTGTGAAATCAATTGCTGACATAATTCCGTCTCCAAACTCTTCTTCAATTAGAGCTTTCATTGTGGATCCATAAACATTAACAACTTCATAAAGTCTATAAATTAATGGATCCGTAGGAACAGCAGTGGGAATAGAACCACGATAAGGGACAGTCGTTAATATAGCTAATTCCTCTGGATCAAAATTGATACCTAGAGCGTTACCTGCAGCGATGGCTTGCTCTTTTGTTAATGAAATTTGTCCCATCAAAGCTGCAGTAGTCCATTCTTTTGATTGGCCAACTGCTTTAGCAATGTCAGCCCACTTAACTCCACTTAATGTTTTTGTATGTACAATTTTTTCAGTTAATTCAGCTCTTGATATCATTCTGGTGCACTTTCTATATTTGAAATTTATTTATAACTTATGGTTAGATTAAAGTTTGTAATTATTTTTATTATAATCTTACTATAAGTTGTAGTTTTTATAGTTAAGTTATTTATCACCTACTAATTACTAAAGATTCTTACAACGTAAAATCAAAATTTCTTAGTTTAAATTCTAAATTTTTTTAATTATGTACAAATTTTAATCACTACTAATCAATTTGATACTTACAATAAAATAATTTTAATATTCAAAAATGCATATACAAATCATTCCATTATGTAACACTTAATACTAAGAGAAAAAACTGAAAGGTTGATTTTTAAATTAATTGATTACTTATATGGTATTTAAATCATAAACATGCTGATTATAACTTATTCTAATTAATATGATTATTCAGGAATTGTTACTATTAAACCTTCTAATTCATCACTAATTTCAATTTGACAGCCTAAACGTGATGTTGTTTGTAAACCAGAAGTAGTTTCTAAAATATCTTCTTCGTCTGCATTTGGTTTACCTACTATGTGATACCAGTCTGGATCAATTATTACATGGCAGGTGCAACACGAAATTGATCCTCCGCAAGATCCTGAAATACCAAGATCATTGTCTCTTGCAACTTCCATTATTGAAAAACCATTATCTGCGTCAATAATATGTTTATTTTCATCTTGATCTATGAATGTTATATTTGGCAATTGAATACTCCACTATTTTTTAGCTAATTTAAAATGATTTATATCCCCATATCATTATCGTTGATAAATTGATCAACAAATTTTGCAGTTGCAACTGGCAATGTTCTCCCTTTTAATTGACCAATCATAACAACAACGTTAGGAATATTTTTATCTTTAATTTTTTTATAAATTAAGTTGTGAATTTTATCTGCTGACGTTTTGTTAAGATCATATCCTAGATCAAATAACAAATAGTCAGTATTCAATAAGCTTAACTTGAGAAAATTTAAATTATCTGAAACTATGTCTGCATTAATTGTAATATCATATTTTAAAAGATAATCTTTCAAAATTTGTTTAATTCCATAGTCACTATTTGGAGAAAGCAATTTATAATTAATGCAGTCAAAAATACTGATGTTTTCACTTTTTGCCAATGGATGATTGATGTCCATGGCTATATATAGTTCAAGATTTTTTTTACCAATAATTTTAAAATCACTAGAGAAGGGGGGGGCAATCATGAAGGCAATATCAGAAGAATAATTAATGATTGATTTTGTGGAATTTTCTTTATCCTCGAATTTAACATGAAATGTTACATCTTGGTATTCAGCCTTATACTTAATTATTGCTCTACATAAATTATTTGGTAGAGTATAATTTGAGCATGAAATTTTAACATCGCCTCTTCTTTGACCCGATAAATCTGCTATTTGAGACTTTATCTTTTCCATTTCGATAATTTGTTTTCTGATCTGCGTAATCAAAATTTCCCCTGCAGTATTCAATCTTACACCTCTTGGTAAACGTTCAAATATTTCAACGCCAACATCGTTTTCAAGTGCTTTTAATCTTCTTGTCAAGGCTGTTGAAGTGATGTTTAGTCTCTCGGCGGCTTTTCTTATTGAGCCTTGTTTAACAATTTCATTTAAATAATTAAGAGAAGATAAATATTTCATAGTCGTAGTTTAAAATTAATAATTGAGCTAAAATGTATAAAATTAAATGAAAAATTAATACATCATGTTATTAAGATTTAAGCAGTGTCTAAAAACTGCCTAATTGTATCTCAAAATGATTTTAATTTTAAAAAAAAGCAACGAACATAGACAAAATTGAAACGCATTTAATTAGAAATGATAAAAAAATTTAAGTATAACTTTATTAATCAAGTAAACAACCATCTATTCTAGCAACCTCTTTTTTCAAATGTTTAATTGCAGGTGTAACTATTGCAACAAAATATGACTCTCTAACTTTACGGTTTGCTTCTGCACCTTTAACAAAACCCCTAGCACCACAGTGTAACATGGCTGTTTCAGCCGCTTTGAGTGATAATTCAGAAATATCAATCCTTGCCAAGAGTATCTCTCTCAAATAATCCTGTTCACCACAAAGTAAATCACTCTCCAGTTTTACAAGGCGACTTTCTAATTCTGATGCTTTTTCATAAAAATCTTCTGGTTGAAGTTCTAAATAATTGTTAATGTGTCCTAAACTATCTCTTTGTTTTTCCATTAATTTTGCACATCCACGAACTAGACCAATACCCATACCCATTTGTAAGTAAATGAACCCTGGCCTTATAGCTTTCATAAAAGCAGGAGCAGGATCAGCAAGTAGCATTTCGTCACTTATGAAAGAATCTTTAAATCTTATAGAATAAGTACCAGTTCCATCCATTGACATGTGTTTCATATGATCATCCATAATAATGCCTGCGTCTTTACAATCAAATAGACCCATAATTTTGTGATCTTGATTTTTTTTAGACTGAAAAACTGCACCAAAGATGTGATCTTGACCTAGGTTTGAAATCCACGGTAATGAGCCATTGATGATATAACCATCACTAACTCGCTCGCCTATCAATTTCATTTTTTCAATACCAGAAATATTTTTCATAGGGTTTGAAAGTCCTGTAGCTCCTATTTGAGACGCAGATCCAACTCTATATATATATTTTTCTCGTAAGGAGTTGTTGTGAGTATTTTCAAGATACCAACCACAGGCATCATGACACCAAACACAAAAACCTGTTGACATGCAAATTTCGCTCACTGCTGACATAGCTTGAACTGATTTTAGAGCCTCTATTCTACCAGACTTATTTGCTTTTGATAAATGATTAGAAAAAGCTCCGAGATTTCCTAAACCTTTTATTTCGTCTGAAGGATAATAGAACTCATCATCGATCTTACGTACCTTAGGCTTGAGGTTTTTAGTAACGTACAAACTTATAGCTTCAATATCTAGGTTAGGTAGTTCAATACTTTCCTTTTTTATTACATTTAACATTTACATTCCATTTCTATATAATTTAATTTTTAGATAAATTATCAGGGTTAAATCTCTAATATCATTATTTAGATATTACATCTAGCTTTACTGGTTTCATAAAAGTGTTAGCAACAGGCGACCATTTTTTTGCATGAGCTATTAATTCATCGATTTCTTTTTGATCGATATCAGCTTCTAAATTAACACTACAACGAACAGCATCGAAACCAACTGGCTTTGGTGAGGTGTCACCTGTACCCCATACCGCAGTGATGTTAATGTCTGCTTCCAGCTCTATTTCAAGTTTATTTATTGTTATATCTCGATTTACTGCATTTGCATGGATTCCAACGGCAAGACATGATCCAAGTGAAGCCAATGAAGCTTCAGAAGGATTTGGTGCAGTATCATCTCCAAGTAAACCTGGAGGTTCATCTACAATATATGGAGGTAAATCTCTTACATAATTTAGATGACGAAATCTTCCTTCAGCTACTGTCTTACATTTTACAACTTTAATAGCTTTAGGATCGGCTTTACCCTTTTCTATAAGATCTTCAAGACCTCCTTTATCAATTGGGGCCAAGCACGAAATAGCCATTTCTGGTACAGGTTTAGATGACATAGTTTTCTCCTTTCAATTTTTTTTAATCCAACTATATTTTTTTATTGCTTGAACACAAATTGCGTCCAAGATAAATCCGATTGCTCCAATTATTAAAACTAAGGCTGTAATACGGTCATATTCCAGCGTGTCTCTAGCATCATTAATAGCGTAACCAAGTCCACTTGTTACTCCAAGATATTCTGCTGGTACAAGAACAACCCAAGCAACGCCAAGAGCAAGACGAATACCAGTAAACACATCTTGAGCGATTGCTGGCATTATAATTACAAAAAGCATATGCCAACCTCGAGCACCAAGATTATGAGCAACTTTAAACCATTTAGGATCAACCTTACTAAGCCCACTTGCTGTAGAAAAAGTAATTGGCCAAACTGCTGCTACAAAAATTAAAAATACAATTGCATCATTCCATGTATCAAAAGCCATAACAGCAATTGGCATCCACGCTAAAGGACTTATCATCCTCAAAAATTGAAATGGTAGGTGAGTAGCTTGTCTAAATAATGCTTTTCTACCTATCAAGATTCCTACTGGAACACCAATTAAAATAGCCCATAATAATCCAAAGCCTATACGATTTAAACTCGGTAGACTTATATCAATAACCTCACCTGATATTATTAAGTCTGTTAATCTAGCAAATGTTGGCTGTGGTGCAAAATCAGCAAAAGCAATCATATCAGGATTACTGGCTATGATTCTTCCTCCAACCTCCCATAAGATTAGGGCGCACGCTATACCTAAAAAAGGAGGCCATATTTTAATTACAAAACTATTTTTAAATATTTCTGATAATAAGGTTAATATATTTTTAAAACCAGTTTCAAAAATATTATTCAAATTGTTAGCTTGATTGGCGGTTACGTTCACATGTTTCAAAGCTTTAATACCTCAGATCTTTCATAAGGAGAAGATTTGTCAACACTTGGGTGATTTTTCCATTCCGGGAATTTTTCTAAAGAATTCTTAATAAATGTATAATTAACCAAATCGTCTGCAACAAAATCAGGTGATAAACCTTTCAAAAAAGTCTTGTCACCACCTACAACTGTCTCATTCATCGCGTCAACAATTAGCTTAGTCGCTGAAGGATATGGCCATCCCATAAAATCAATTCTGCCAGAACCCCATTCAGGATGTTGTATTGCATTAGGACTAGAATATTGTTTTGGATCATATAGTGTCATTGCACGTTTTACAACTGGGGCAGGCATGGGCAAATATTTCTTACCATCCCTAGATAGTATTTTTGCAGTTTCTGATTTATCGTTCATAGCAAAGTTCATGCCTCGAACTAGTGCATTCATAACTGCTTGTGTCCATTCTGGTTTTTTATTAACCATATTTTCGTTCATACATATGGTGCAACAAGGGTGATTTTGCCAAATATCCCCTGTAAAACGGAGCATTTTTGCACCGGCTTTTAATTCGCCAAGTGCATTAAAAGGTTCAGCGACAATAAATGCATCGATTTTCTTTGCTGCCAATGC
>QBZS01000058.1:0-5577 GCA_003279355.1 SAR116 cluster bacterium AG-335-N04 | reverse complement strand
ATAATTGTTGGAAATGCAATCGCAACTAATACTTCCACTGGTACTAATGCGCTTTCGTCATTGACCACTGGTTCTCACAATACTGCTAATGGATTTGAATCTTTATACAGTAATACCTCTGGTTCTTTTAACACGGCTTCTGGTTATAAATCATTATTCAAAAATACAACCGGATCTTTTAATGTGGGTGTTGGTCATGAGTCTCTTAACAAAAATATTTCTGGAGAATCTAATTCAGCACTTGGAAATCAGTCATTATTTAGTAATACAACTGGAGGTTCTAACGTAGCTATTGGAAACACCTCAATGTATTCTAATACAACTGGAGTTTCTAACGTAGCTATTGGAAATACCTCAATGTATTCTAATACAACTGGACAAGATAATACTGCAGTTGGGACAAGATCAATGAATAGTAACACAACTGGAGTATCTAATTCAGCACTTGGAAATCAGTCATTATTTAGTAATACAACTGGAGTTTCTAACGTAGCTATTGGAAATAACACAATGTATTCTAATACAACTGGACAAGGTAATACTGCAGTTGGGACAAGCTCAATGAATAGTAACACTACTGGTGATTACAATACAGCAGTAGGAAATAATTCAATGAATAAAAACACAACAGGTGAATATAATACGGCTTTAGGTTTATCGTCTTTAAACTCAAATGTCACAGGGTCTAGAAACTTAGCAACAGGAACATATTCTTTATTCAGTAATCAAACGGGAAGTGGAAACGTGGCTGCAGGAAATCAATCATTATTTAGTAACACTACTGGAGATTATAACGTAGCCATAGGAAATGACACAATGTATTCTAATACAACTGGACAACAAAATACTGCGGTTGGGACCAGTTCAATGAACAAAAACACAACAGGTGAAAATAACACGGCAGTTGGATCTAATAGTTTATATGCAAACACAACTGGTAGAAATAATGTGGCAAGTGGTGTTAGCGCTATGTCTAGTAATACATCTGGAAGTTGGAATACAGCAAGCGGAAGTTATGCATTAAGTAGCAATACAACTGGTGGGAATAACACAGCTACTGGAAATGCTGCTTTGCAAAATAATACAACAGGTGAAAATAACACGGCAGTTGGATCTAATAGTCTATATGCTAATACAACTGGTTACACTAACTCTGCATTTGGATTTAACAGTTTAAAAAATAATACTACTGGATATCAAAATGTAGCTATAGGAAATGAAGCCATGGAGGATAATACTACAGGTTTTGATAATACGGCAGTAGGATCTGACTCATTACAGAGAAATACAACTGGGTCTGAAAATACAGCAATTGGTCGAGATTCACTAAATGCAAATACAACGGGATATAGAAACACAGCAGTTGGTTTCAGTAGTTTATCCAGTAATACGACTGGATATGAAAATACTGCAATTGGCGAGGATAGCATGAAGAACAATACTACTGGTAATTGGAATACAGCAATTGGAGGTAATAGCCTTCAAGCAAACACTACTGGTTATGATAATACAGCAATTGGTCATAATAGCCTTCTCAATAATACAACTGGGTATCAAAATACAGTTGTAGGTCAGGATAGTCTTAAAGCTAATACAACTGGTTATGCAAATGTAGCAGTTGGTGAGGGAGTTTTAGAAAATAACACTACTGGATATAGTAATACAGCAATAGGTAAAAACGCACTCGAAGAAAATACTACTGGGTATAGTAATACAGCAATAGGTAAAAATGCACTCGAAGAAAATACTACTGGATATAAAAATACCGCCGTTGGTCAAAATAGTTTGGAGGCTAACACAACAGGAAATTTAAATACAGCTGTTGGTGAAAATAGTATGCAATATAATACTACTGGATATCAAAATACAGCTTTAGGTAATGACACATTACAAGAAAACACAACTGGATATCAAAATACTGCAATTGGACAAGATGCTCTTGAAGCTAATACAACTGGTTATAGAAACTATGCTAGTGGTGCCTATACACTCACGGATAACACCACTGGATATAGTAACACTGCCGCTGGTTTTGCATCTATGTATGAAAACACAACAGGATATGAAAATACCGCCTCCGGAAGAGGTTCATTAGCTAATAATACTACAGGTTCAACCAATACAGCTTTAGGTTTTTACTCTATGGTAAATAGCACAACTGGAACCTCTAATACTGGAGTTGGTCATGAGTCCTTAAGAACAAATACTACAGGAAGTCAAAATACAGTATTTGGAAAACAGGCAGGATATAGTAATTCAACTGGAAGTGGAAATGTCTTTCTTGGTTATCAAGCAGGTTATAATGAAACAGGTTCTAATAAACTTTACATAGACAACTCAAATACTTCTACACCGCTAATACATGGAGATTTTGATACTGATAAGGTCACTATCAATGGTGACATGACTGTTACAGGAAATGTTATAGCATCTGGATTTGGTTTAAACAGTCTTAAATCATTAACCACAGGTTCTGGAAATACGGCTCTTGGAACTAGTTCACTTACTTCAACCAATACAGGTTTAAATAATTCAGTTGTAGGATATGAATCCGGATATAGTAATACTTCTGGAAGTTACAATACCACTAATGGATATCAGTCCTTGCGTTCTAGTACTACTGCCTCATACAACACAGCAATGGGTTTTAAATCACAGTATTCTACGACAAGCGGTGAATATAATGCTTCTTTTGGATATAATAGTATGCTCAACAATACCACAGGTGGAAACAATACAGCCATTGGTGCAGAGGCTATGAAATTTAACACCACTGGTTCCAACAACACTGCACTAGGTCAATCTTCCCTGAATGCAAACACCACTGGTGCAAAGAACGTGGCTGTTGGTACCACATCTCTAGCTTTGAATACCACTGGTTACCAAAATACTGCTGTGGGTTATAACTCAATGCAAACTAATACTACAGGTTATCAAAATACAGCTATCGGTGAAACGTCTTTGTATTTAAATACTACAGGTGCTGGGAATGTCACTATTGGATATAGTGCGGGATATAGTAATGTAAGTGGTTCAAACAATATATTCATCGGTAATCATGCTGGCTATAGTGAAACAGGTTCTAATAAACTTTATATAGACAACTCAAATACTTCTACACCGCTAATACATGGAGATTTTGATACTGATAAGGTCACTGTCAATGGTGACATGACTGTTACGGGTGCTTTAAAAGCAAATACTTTTACAGATAGTGATGGCAATCCATTAATGGCAAAAAATTTACAAACTGGAGAAGTTATACTTACAACTACAACGATTCAAGATACATCAGGTTCAAGATATGTAAGAAAAGATACTAGCACAGGATCAATACATATTGGTGAAAACTCAATGGTTTTTGACGATGCTGCTGGTACTATTGGTAATGGATCAGACATAATGTCATCAAGCGTTGGTAGAATTCAAATTGGGAAAAATGACAGTGACACAACCACATTTGTTGGTAAGGTTAATGTCCCAAATCCTACAAACTCGACAAATGCAGTCAATAAAAGATACACAGATACAATTGGAGCTATGAGCATGGCTATGGCGTCATCGACCGTAACCAATAAAGGTGATGGAACGTATATTGGTTTTGGATCTGCTGTTGTCGATGGAGAAGGGGCAGTTGCCGCAGGACTTGGAATACAAAAAGACAATAAATATATAAATTTTTCTTTTAGTTATCATAATTTGATGTCGAATCCAGCAATTTCTTCTGGTATCGGTTGGAAGTTCTAGATGAAGTTTTATCGTTTGATTAATTTTATCTTAGTGTTTCTAATACTTTTTATTAATGTAAGTTTTGCTGGATCAAATGTACAATTTTTAAATGGCGCAAAACTTTTATCAATATGTGAAGATACAAATACTGCTAATCAGGCGGCTTGTGAGGGTTATATCTTAGGTATTCAAGATGCAATAAATTCTGGTCACTTATCTAAATTTTTTAATTTATGCATTCCAAATGGTGTCACACCAAAAGATTTAAGATTAAAAATAATTAATTTCATCAGAACAAACCCGCAAACAATAAATTTTGGAGGTGAAAGTGTTGTTGCTAAATCTTTAGAGTTGAATTTTAAGTGTAAAAAATAATTTACATAAAATTTTTAAAAATTAAATGGTGGTAGTTTTTTTATACTTTTTTTTAGAGATTCTCCCCAGCCACTTGATATTTTCTGAAAATAAGGGTCATTCTTTTCTATTCTAATTTGTTTATTAATCTGATATTCGTCCTTTTTTATTGTGCATATGTCTATTGGCATTCCTACAGAAACATTAGCTTTCATAGTACTATCAAAAGATACTAGTAATAGTTTTATTGAGTCTCCAAAAGTTGCATCTTGTTCTAATGCTCGTACTAAAATAGGTTTCCCATATTTAGTTTCTCCAATTTGAAAAAAAGGTTGATCTTCAGATGCTTCAATAAAATTACCTTCTGGATATATCAAAAATAACTTATGGCTTTGTCCCTTAAATTGCCCACCAAGTATAAACGTAGATGAATAGGGATTTTCTCCAGCTTGTCCATCAGATGCGTATTCACTTGAAATATTTCTTAAAATTTTACCTATAATTCTTGCTACTTGAAACATCGAATTTGCTTTTAGAATGTTATTTTCATTATTTTCGAGGTCTTGAATACCTTCATTGATTAGATTAATAGTAGCTTGAGAAGTTGCTAGATTTCCAGATGTAAGTAAAACAATGCATTTTTCGTTATCTTCGTGCCAATTAAACATCTTTTTATTAGTATTTATATTATCTATACCAGCATTTGTTAGAGTGTCTGAGATAAAAACTAAGCCACGATTTAATTTTAGTCCTACACAGTAAGTCATAGTTTATCCAACTTATTGATCCAATTTTTCAATACTTAACTCTAAATTTTGATTTTCAACAAATACACCATTAATAACACCTCTAACTGGTGCAATGTTATTATAATCAAAACCTTTTGCTATAACAACGTAACTATCATCAGGAGAAACTCCGTTTGATATATCAAAACCTATCCATCCTAAATCTTCAACAAAAACTTCAGCCCAGGCGTGCATGGCAAGATTTTTATTTTTATTTTTTGGTAGAAAAAAACCACTTACATATCTGCATGGTAAGTTGTTTAATCGCAAGATAGACAAAAATATATGAGTGTGATCTTGACAAACTCCTACTTTATTCCTGAATGCCTCTTCAGCGTTGGTTTTATAATCAGTTTTCCCACTTTTATATTTTATGCTAGATCTAATTTTATTAGATAAAGAATGAAGACTTTTAATTATATCATTGAAATTTAGTGGATTTTTTTTATAAAAGTTTAGTATACTATTACCTGGTTTTGTAAGATTGGTGTCAGATGTATAACACCAAAGTGGTAAGTCTTGTTTAAGCGTTTTAGTAATTCCACTAGTATTCTTAGTTTCAATCTCTCCAACAACATCATATTTAATTTTTGTAGAATTACTTTTTATGCTCACTAAATCGACTAAGTTACCAAAATGATCTGAAGAAGTAAGTTCCTTTATACCTCCTTCAATACTAATATCCCAAAATATAATTGTTTGATTG
>QBZS01000057.1:0-5579 GCA_003279355.1 SAR116 cluster bacterium AG-335-N04 | reverse complement strand
TTGCTCATTATCAATTTTTTTAGTAATTACCTCTGGAGAGGATATGCCCATTTCGAATCCTTCTCTTCTCATATTTTCAATTAAAATAGATAGATGTAATTCGCCCCGACCAGAAATTCTGAATTTGTCTGGATTGTCTGTGTCTTCAACCCTGAGGGCAACATTTGTTTTTAATTCTTGATATAAACGGTCTCTAATAGATCTGCTTGTAATTAATTTACCTTCTTGTCCTGCAAAAGGGCTATCATTAACTTGTATGATCATGCTTAAAGTAGGTTCATCAACTGAAAGTTTTTCTATACCCACAAATTTTCCAAATTCACATATAGTATCTGATATTTTTAATTCACCTAAACCACTAATTGCTACAATATCACCAGCATTGGCCTCATCAACTTCTTGCTTTTCAAGGCCATGGAAATTCATAATTTGTAATACCTTGGCTTGACGAATTTCACCATTGATACTACCAACAGATACCTGTTGTCCTTTTTTTAAGTTACCTCTCCTTATTCTGCCTGTACCTATCAGTCCAACATAACTTGAATAACTTAATGCAGAGACCTGTATTTGAAGATCTCCATTAGAGTCAACCTTAGGATAGGCAACATTTTTTATTATAGTTTCAAATATAGTATCCATATTATCTGTTTTATTAGACAAATCATCAGTAGCCCAGCCTTGAATTGCAGAAGTGTATACTACAGGAAAATCTAGTTGATGTTCGTCAGCTCCCAACCTATCAAAAAGATCAAATGTTTGATCAAGAACCCAATCAGGTCTAGCGCCGTCTCTGTCAACTTTATTTATAACTACGATAGGTCTAAGTCCTGCCTGAAGAGCTTTTTTAGTAACAAATCCAGTTTGTGGCATGGGTCCATCAACTGCATCAACTAGCAATAACACAGAATCTACCATAGAAAGAACTCGTTCAACTTCTCCGCCAAAATCTGCATGACCTGGAGTGTCTACAATGTTAATTCTGTATTCTTTCCATCTTAAACCAGTGTTCTTGGATAAAATTGTAATTCCTCGTTCTTTTTCAAGATCATTAGAATCCATAATTCTTTCAATTGTTTCAGCATGAGCAGCAAATGTTCCTGATTGCTGCAGTAAACTATCAACTAAAGTGGTTTTGCCATGATCAACATGGGCAACTATTGCTATATTTCGAATTAATTTTATTTTTTCTTCAGTAGATAATTTATTACTCATTTTATCTCATTTTTTGAAGTTAATTTTTCAAGTGTGATTATATAGCTCTTTAGAAGACCTATTGTCACTAAATAAAATAAATTAATGTGAATCAATTTAGATAATTTGTTTTATATTATATAAATAAATCTTCCTTGACTTCCGAAATAGGCTTCAATTTTTCAGTTTTTAGAGCTAAAGCAAGTAATGGAGGAACCATTAACAAGGTTAAAATAGCAGATGTCGCTAAACCACCAAAGACAACTGTGCCAATCCCCCGATATAATTCGGAACCTGAACCAGGAAAGATAACTAATGGGATCAACCCAAAAAGACTTGTCAAGGTAGACATAAATATTGGCCTAATTCTGTTTCTAGTTGCCTCAGTTATAGCTTCTGAAATTATCATACTTTCATGTCTTATATGCCATAAGGTTTGCTCTACCATTAGAATAGAATTATTTACAACAATTCCTGCCAAAATTATAAATCCTAACATTGTCAACATATCCAGAGGTTGAGCTGAAAATTGATTTAAAAAAACTAAACCTAGAATTCCTCCTGCGCCTGCAACTGGAACAGTTATCATTATTACAAGTGGAAGAACAAAAGATTTCATAAGAACTGTAAGCAATAAAAATATTACAAAAAGTGCAATCATCACATTATTTTTCATTGCTATCCAAGTTCGCTCTAACTCACTTGCCGCACCAGAAAGATTTGTAGATACACCTTCAGGAATATTTTTATTAGTGGGGTTTATAACTGAATTTTGAAGTTTCAAAACAGCATTTTCTAAAGAGATACTTTCGTGAGGACGTAACTGTAAAGTTATTACTCTCCTACCAGACAATCTTTTTATCTGCTTTGGAACACCGATCAAATTTATATCAGCAACCTGAGATAATCTTACTATTTCGCCTGTTTTTAAAATTAAAGGTAAATTTTTTATATCATCAATTTTATTATTATTAGCCTTATCAGAGGTTAATATAAGTTCTATAAGTCTACCTTCAAATGGTATTTCAATAACGCTAATTCCATCATTGTAAACATCTAATGACTGAGCAAATTCTTTGGCAGTCATGCCGATATTGGCAAGTTGTTCTGGAATAGGTTTAATTATTACTTGAGGAGACCCACTTCCCATTTGAGGAATTGAACGAACTTGATGTCCATCCTTAGTGGGAAATTGATTTCTAATTAACCTAATAATTTTTTGAGCAGTTGGTTGTATTAATTCTAGAGAGGATCCTGTAATTTCTACCTTTATTACTCTTGAACCTCCTACAGACCTTCCAAATAATGATGCTTGTTGAGCAAAGGCTCTTGCTCCTGGTTGTAATCTAATAGGCTTCGTAAGCACAGGTAAAATTTCTTTAACTCTTTCTGGATTATCAGCAGCTGCACCTGCGAATGCGCCTCCAGAATAAGCAACAAAGAAAAAACGTGCAATTTTAGGTTTCCCATATGGACCATCATTTTCGGCCTCCCAAAGGGGTTGAGCAGCTCTTTCCATAGCCCGCGATATTTCTAAAGTTGCTTCTTTATTATAACCTGAAGGTACCATTATGCGTGCAAAAACAAAATTTCTGTTACCATCGGGTAAATAATCAAGTGGAGGAAGAAAAGATGAAATAATAACACCTGCAGTTAAAACTAAACCAAAAACAACTGTAAGGCCAAATTTAAGAGAGCTTGCAGAGTAAGAAGCATATTTTTCCATTAATTTAGAAAATTTAGAGGCAAAGGCATCTAAAAAAATAATTGAAAAGTTTTTAGTCTCTTTTGATTCAGAATTTTTCAATATTTTAGCTGCAATTGTTGGTATTAATGTAACAGAAATGATAACTGATATTAATACTGATACGGAAATTGCAATACCTATATCTCTGAATAATTGGCCAATAGGTAAATCTAAGAGTAAAATTGGAATAAACACTACAACAGTGGTAAGTGCTGAGCCAAGTATTGGGGCCCAAACTTGACGTGACCCATTATATGCTGCCAAAATAGGAGCTATACCTGATTGTTTCAACCTAAATATATTTTCCTGACTAACAATAGATGCATCAACCACCATTCCAACTGCAAAAGCTAATCCTGCTAATGAAATGACATTTACAGACAGACCTAACCAAGAAATGACTACAAACGTACCTATAACAGAGACTGGAATGGCTAACATAATTATAAATGTAGGACGAAAACTTCTTAAAAAGAGCATAAGTATACAAATTGCTAAAATTCCACCAATAATAATATTTTGCTGAACTAATTTTATAGCCGCATTTATATAAACAGTTTCGTCATAAACATTATTTAGAACGAGTCCTTTTGCAGCAAGTGGTCCATTATTTAACTTATCAATTTCTATTTTTAAATTTTTAATAATTTCAACTACATTTGAACTTGGCTCTCTAATCACAGCAAAAGTTATAGCATCTTGTCCGTTCATTCTTCTAAAGCTAGTCGGCTTTTTGTAAGACATGTAAATCTTTGCAACATCCTTAAGTCTTATATTTATAGATCTACCATCTGGACCTTTTTCAGATCGTAAAATAATATTTTTAGCTGTAGCAGGTGTATATGAAATGACTTCAGCTCTTAAAGAATAAGTCCTTTTTCCTTCAATTATTTCACCCGCAGTGACTTGAGCAGAGCTTGCTCTTAAGGCCTCTAGAACACTTGGTATAGACATTGAATACTCAGCTAATTTTTGAGTGTCCAAGGCTACTTTTAGTTCTCTTTTTTGTCCTCCACGAAATGTTATTTCTGAAATCCCTTCAATACGGGATAATTTTTCTATTATCTCAAACTCAACGAAATCCCCTAAAGTTCCTAAATCATCAATTTTAGAGCTGGGCAATTTGACCATAGCCAGTCTTGAAATTGGGCTATCATCTGAATTTGATGTTTTAACAGTTGGACGTTTAGACTCGAAAGGCAAACCATCAATTGCTGATACTTTACTTAGAAGTTGTATAAGGGCAATATCCATGTCCTGACCAACAGAATATGTTAAAGTAACCCTAGCAGACCCAAATCTACTATCCGACTCTACATTTTCTACCCCTGTTAGAGACGTGACTGCCAGCTCAAGCCTAGTAGTTACCTCTCTTTCTACATCTTCTGGAGAAGCCCCAGGCCAAGATACCCTAACTTGTAACACTGGCTTGTCAATGTCAGGTGTCATTTGAATAGGTATTTTTTGGAGTGCTACTGCACCAAAAGCTATAATTAAAAAAACAAAGGCAGCAACTGCGATAGGTTGCTTGATTGCAAGTTTAATTATACTATCCATAATTAAATATTTATTCCTTATATTCTAACTATTATTTCTTATTATTTGTTTTTATTTTGATTGTTTGATTTGGCCTTAAATTTTCGTTCCCTTTTACAACAACTAACTGTCCCTCATTTAAACCTTTTAATATTTCTATTTTATTTCCTACCGAAACTCCTGTTTTAATAAAGCTTTGTTTGGCCATTCCTTTATCAAAGATATATACAACTTTTTGTTTTCCTCTCGGTATCAATGCATCTTTTGGTATAAGTAATCTACGCTTACTCTCCCCTACTGGAATATATAGTGAAAACCTTGTTCCAGAAGTGTTTAAATTTTTTGGCAAAATTTCATTTAAACTTATTCTGAGTTTTCGTGTACTAGTTCTCATATTTTCTAAATTAACTATACCTCTTACTTTTCCAAAATAACTTGAATTATTATGAATAATTTCTACTTCAGAACCAATTTTTACTATAGATGCTAAATCCGATCTTAAATCAGTTTCTATTTCGTTTGATCCATTCCCAACAATGGATGCTAAAACTTGACCTCTAGAAGTTAAAGCTCCAATTTTCGAATCAATACTTACAATATTTCCATTAACTGGGGATTTAATTTTTGATAAACTTAAATCTTCTTTATTTCTTTCTAATAAAATTTTCAATCTTTTTATGTTATATCTTGCTTTGGCAATTTGTTGTTGGTTTTGAAGAAGTGTTATATTCACATTGTCTAATTTGTCTTGAGTAATAATATTTTGTTTACGAAGATCTTTTGCGTTAGATAATTTTGATATCCTCAGAGATAACTGCTTGTTTAAAAGATTTAAAGTTTGCTCTTCATATTTTAGCTCAGCAGATATTTGTTTAATATCTCTAACTATATCTTTTGAGTTAAGTGTGAAAAGTAAATCATTTTTTTTTACATTATCACCAATTTTAAAATGAATTTTTAGGATTTCTTGATTAATTTTTGAAGATATAATAGTTGGATTAATAGCAACTGACCTTCCAATAGTATTAGTTTTTTCAGCAATGTTAAAAATTTTAACCTTTTTTACTTCTACTAAAGAAGCTCTCTTACTTTTATTTTTAAG
>QBZS01000056.1:0-5637 GCA_003279355.1 SAR116 cluster bacterium AG-335-N04 | reverse complement strand
TTGTCAATAAAATCAACATCCTTTGCTAATAGTGCTGCTATTCTTGCTGGACCAGACTTAATAGGTTTAAAAAGTACATTTTCAAACTGTGCCATTCCAGTACCGGCTCCATGATAATCTTTATTAGCTTTTAGGACAATCTTGTCACCAGGCACCCATTCAACAAATTTGTAGGGTCCAGTTCCTATAGCAGCTTTTCCACTATTGTAGTCACCTGTAGTAGCACCTTCACCATTTTTCTTTGAAATAATTTTAACAGTCATTATGTCATTAGGCATTAGAGGATAGGGCTTTTTTGTTTTAATATGTATAGTATGACTATCTATTTTAATAAACTCCTTCCCTTTTAAATAAGTACCAAATCCTGATGGAGATTTTGGAACATTTTGTGCTCTCTCAGCAGTAAATATAACATCGTCAGCTGTAAAATCACTGCCATCATGAAATTTTACACCTTTTCTAAGTTTAAATTCCCATGTTGTATCATTTATAGGCTTCCATGACGTGGCTAAGTCAGGATAGTGTTGTTGGTTTTCGTCTGATCCAACTAAAGTTCCGTAAATATGTGTTGCGAAAGCGTTATTAGGACCAAGATTATGGTAATGTGGATCAATTGAGCTAGGCTCAGATTTTAATCCAACAGTAAGATCTTTTGCCAAAGCCACAGTAGACAAAAGACAACTTATCATCACTATAAAAAGTCTGTTGATTAATTTCATTTTTCCCTCCTGAAATTCTATATTAAAAAAACTTTGTAGTAAAAATGGAATAGAGTCAAAATAAAAGATATGAGTATACTATTAATATTAATTTTAACTTTTTTAAAACTCATTGATAAAGTAGTTTTGTTTAATTTTTGGAGTTAGCCATTTGCATTTTATAGAAATAATAAATCAATTGCCGCAATTAAAAATATTTAAGGACAACACATACAATATAAAAATTTCATACAGATACCAAAAATTCAATAAAGAAATTCCAATATTATTTCTACATGGATTTAATGGAAATAGTAAAAGTTGGGCATATCAATTTGATTATTTTAAAGGTAGAAGATCAGTTATAGCTATTGACGCGCCAGGTTTTGGCCAATCTGATCCTTCAGATTTAGATATGTTGTCTATATCAAATATTGTTTATAACTTATTAAAAAGTATAAATGTTACAAAGTGTGATCTGGTAGGTCATTCAATGGGAGGAATGCTTGCTCAAATAGTTGCATCAAAACATAGCAAATTAATTAATAAGGTAATTTTATCTTGTACTCATAAAGGTTATGCGATGCCAATAGGAAGTTCTTTGAGAGACCCATATAAATTAAGGCTAAAACAGCGAAAACAAATGTCTAATAAAGAATTTGGTCAATTAAGAATCCAAAAAATGTTACCTGAATTAAAAAATCCAGAGATCTTCAATTTTTTATCTTTAATAAGTGAAGAAATTACGGAAGGTTCTATCAAATCTGGTGGGATGGCTATGCAGACTTTAGATACAACAAATTATTTATCAAATCTCAAACAAGATTGTCTTATATTAAAGGGTTCAAAAGATATTGTTGTATCCAAAGAACGTTCTTATCAGTTAGAAATTTTATTGAGACACGCAAAAATTAGAGAAATACCTAATGTTGGACATGCGCCTTATTGTGAAGATAAAAAAACTTTCAATGCCGAAGTAGAAAATTTTTTCCAATAATGAATGCCTTATCAAACAAGCCTTTTACTTTATATTTTCTCAGTAATACAATTGCTCTTTTAGGCCTTTGGATTCAAAAAATTGGAGTTGGTTGGCTTACATGGGAAATTACCGAATCAACTTTTTGGACAAGTTTTGTTACTTTAGCTTTGATGGCTCCAGCAGGAGTTATAGGTCCTCTATTTGCTGTTTTTGCCGAAAATTGGAATATGAGAACAGCAAGTATTATATTGAAAGTTCTAATGTTTTTGACTGGAGGTATAATCTGGTTTTTGCAGTATTTAGATATGCATTCGCTTTTCACTTTAGCTTTATTATCAATTTTGCAAGGTTTATTAAGCGCATGTTATCATCCAGTAAGACTAGTTTTTGTGTCTATAGTTGTTCCTAGAAATTTGTTATCCAGTGCAGTAGGGCTTAATTCAGCCTCTTTTAACGGATCCAGAGTTGTAGGTCCAGCTTTCGCTGGGCTCACAATAGCTTTATTTAACCTCGAAACAACTTTTTTTATTGCCATGCTTACTTATATTCCACTCATTCCAGTTTTAATTTATATGCCGCTTAGAGATCGAGTTAAATCCTCAGGTACACACGATAATTTTCTCAAACGTTTGTTAGAAGGTGGAAAAGTAGCATTGAAAACTCCAATTATAGCCAGGGGCTTATTCGTAGTTTTTGTCAGTGCATTTTTTGTACGTGGAATGCTTGAGATACAACCTACTATTGCAGGAGAAATTTTAGATAAAGGTAGTATTGGATTGTCTTTAATTACAGCTACTGCTGGATTTGGAGCTTTACTTGCTTCTATCTGGATAGGTTTGCGAACTAATACTGAAGTTAAAATTGAAACTAAATTGGTCCCAATGTTAACTCTAGGACTTGTAGTAAGTTTCATACTTGGTTTTATCTCAGAAATGTACTTAATGGCATTTGCTTTTACAATTGTTGGCTTTACTACGACAGTTGTAGGTATTGGTACGCAAACAGTTATACAATTAAAGGTTGATGAAATTTATCGAGCTAGGGTTTTAACTTGGTGGTCGAGTGTTTCTTTTGGTTCTCTTACAATTGGAGGAATATTGTTAGGTCTTGTAGGGGAATTTATCCCTCTGAATGTTGGTATGATGATAATGCCAATTCTAGGATATCTGATATTTAAATTAGTGGTTTATTCTTATTTTAAAAACGACTTTATGTAGTTTTTTTTATTTCAGCTTCCCTTTTAAAAATATATAAACCTGAAATAGTTATTATAATGCCGCCTAATATTGTAGAGAAAATTGGATATGTATTCCAAATCAAAAAATCAAAAATTATTGCCCAAATAATTCCTGTATAATTAAATGGACTGACTATTGACGCAGGCGCTTTTTGAAGTGCGTAAGTCATTAATAGTTGCGTTAAAAAGGCAGAAACGCCTAAACCAATAAATAATAACATGACTTCTATAGATGGCTGTTTCCAAAAAAATGGTTGAAAAAATGAAGTTACGATTACGCTGACTAACATAAAAAAGAATACTGTTTTAACTGGATGTTCAGTAGTACCAAGTAATCTTAAAAAAATAATTGTTGTAGACCACATAAGAGTTCCAATTAATGCATAAATAGAGGCTATGGCAATTTGTCCGGTTGGATTTATAGCTATGATGACACCTAAAAAGCCAATAAAAATTGCCGTCCATCTACGCCAACCTATAGTCTCTTTTAGAAAAAAAATTGCAAAAATACATGCAAAAATAGGGACTGCTTGAGAGATAACAGTCACATCTGCAACTGGCAGTCTTTGAAAGGCTAGGAAGAACATTATATTGCCAATCAGACCTGCAATTCCTCTAAAGAAATGTGTCTTTGGTTTTTTAGTTTTAAGAAAATTTAATCCACCTAATTTGTAGATAATAGGTGACAATAGAATTAAAACTACGACAGCTCTTGCAAAAGCAATTTGAACTGGGTGGTATTCTATACCAATTAACTTTGCTTGGACACTCATAATAGTGACACATAAAACAGCTAAAATCATAGCTGTCATAGCTTTAAAATTGTCGTTCATATTTTTATAAATATTAACTATTCGCAATTTATTTTTGGTTTCGCATATCTGTAAGCTTTTGCGATTCTCTTAAAAAGAAAAAACATAAAAAAGCTGACAAGAAAGGGTATAATGCTGACATTCTAATAGTAAACAATAAGTCATATCCTAAGTCCATTGCCAAAGCAAATGGCATTGCTCCAACAGATGCACCTACGACTAGAACCATTTGACCTGTTCCTTGGATACTTCCAACATGAAGTCGACCAAAATATCTTGGCCATATATATCCAAATAATGCCAGATTAAAAGCGTTATTAATTCCAAAAATTACTGAATATATTATTGCAAAAGTGATGTTTGATGAAAAAGTAATTAAAATTAAAGATGCAGTTGTTACTATAAGAGATGTTCCAATTACATTATGTGTTTTAAATCTGTCTAAAAGTTTTCCAGCTAATGGGATAAATATAATCATTGTAATCATGGTAGGTATAAACAACGCAGCAGCTTCCCTACTTGGGAGATTAAAATACTGATTTAATATTGTAACTTGGAAAAAATGGAGGGCAGTAACTAGAGAAGATATAGAAAAAAAAGAAAATGATAAAATATAAAAACTTTTTTCTTTAAGTGCTTCATTTAAATTTAAACCAAAAATTTTAGTATTTTTATTGAATACCTTTTGTTTAATACCATCAGGTTTTTCATTAACATCTTCTGGTTTATCAATAGCTAAAAATATCAATGGTGGAAGCATTAAAATCCATGTAGACAAACCTATAATTACCCATGCATTTCTCCAACCATAATTAGTAATTAAAAAGTCAGAAATAAGTGGATGTAATCCCATTGAAAAAGCAAAACCTAATCCCATCAAGCCAAGTGCGATACCACGCTTTTTATCAAACCACTGGGTAATAATATTTGCTGAACCTAACATTAAAGTCCCTTGACCAAAAAATCTTAAAAAACCAAATGCGACGGCTAACATTAAAAAGTTTGATGCCGCACCAAATGCTAAACAGCCAATACCAAGAAATATTGTTGTATAAATTAGGATTATCCTAGGCCCGTACCTGTCAACTAATTTTCCTATTTGTGGAAGTAAAAAAGCGGCAAATAAGGTAGCAATCATGTAGGCAGTTGTAATAGATGTACTAGAAATTTGTAAATCTTTAGATATTACTGGAATAAAAGGACTGAAAGTATGTGATTGACCGGCACCACTAGTGAAAATACCGAGGCTGCCAATCCCAACGATTGTCCAACCATAAAAAAATTTTTGATAAACTTTATTATAGATCAGTTTGTTTATATAAAACATCTTCAGATAATATAATAAATTAATATGTTAATCATTATAATATTTGCTTATTTAAAACTCAAAGCCGCTACATACATGTCAAGTGCCTCTCTAAGTGAACGGTTTTGATTAACAGTTTCTCGTGTTTCGTTTGCAATTGGAGTTTTGTTTGCTAAAGACATAATATCTGCAGCTCCTTGATGGAATTTTGGTGTAACTCCAGCATCAGAAAATGTAGCAGCAATTTCATGCATTTCACCTTCCCATCTTGCTGCATCTATGGGAATTCTTGGGATCATTCTTTCCATAGCGGATAAAATATCGGGTTTACTATATTTCAATTCGTCAAAATATTCTGAAGACAAACCTAGCTTATGAGCGGTTGTTAAGACGGCAGCGTGAAGTGCAAATGTACCTTTTGTTGCACTTGCATAAACCATTTTCATAGCTGAGGCTTTTCCAGTTTTCTTTCCTAAATCCTTTATTACAAAACCCTTATTGTGAAGAATTTTAACCGGTTCAGTATTAAGTCCTGAAACATATAATCTTGTTAGACCCTTTTCTACAACCGGATTAAAGCCTATAATGCCAGCATCAATGAAGTT
>QBZS01000055.1:0-5727 GCA_003279355.1 SAR116 cluster bacterium AG-335-N04 | reverse complement strand
TTATTAAAATTGTCAAAAAGTAAACTTTCGCTAAAAAATTTAACTAAAAGTAGAAAAATTGGCGTAGTACCTAAATTACTACCCATTATAATGTCGTTGATAAAACCTACTAGAAATAGAATAAAATAAGATGGAACCAAATTAAGTTTTTTTATGAAAATATAAATTATAATAGAAATCAAACTTGGAGTTGCTATTTTAAATAGTGAAAAGAAACTTAATGATTTTTCAAAATTTATTAAGAAAAACAAAAAGATTAAATATATAAAATTTTTAGAAAACCCATTTAAAATATGGGCAATTATATCATTTTTAATCAATCTTCTATTCTTTCTATTTTTCTTGTACCACTTGAGTCTAAACCTTTAAGAACTGATGGTTTTTTTGGTTTTTGTAAAGGTGCAAAACCTTGGAAACCATCCAAAACAGCCAAATTTTTTTTTTGATTAGTAATTATAGAAATATATGTCAGTCTATGAAAATCTACCGCAGGTCTAACAAAATACGTCCCTGAAAAGCTTTTAAATATCTTCCCAACATTTATTCCTGGAGGTAATCTTCCACCATGTCCAGATGTCTCAACAACTTCACCGTCTATTGGCTTAGCATCAGACGAAAGAAATTTAATTATTAAAAGATTACCATTTTGTCCCTGGGCTACCGCTGGCCAATTACTTTCTGTCAAATAAATAGGTATCATTGAATTAATGTCTATAGTTAAAAGCACTCTACTGGTTTTTAAGCCTACATTTACAACATAACCAACGAAGCCATATGAAGAAATAGCAGGTTGGCCAATTTTTATGCCATAATCTTTACCGGCATTAATTAATACTGTGTTAGCAAAAATACCTCCTGGTGCCGTAATTGCTCGACCAGTAACAATGTTATTTTTATTTTTAGGTAAAACTTTTAATAGTTCTCTTAATTCAAATAGTTCTAGTTCTTGACTTGCAATTTTACTATTCAGCACCTTAATTCTTCTTAATTCGCTTTTTAATCTAATATTTTCGTCTCTTAAAGAACTAGCTGATTTAACATCTTCAAGTACCCCGGCAATTTCTTTAACTGGTTTGTTGAACGCATAGGTCACTGGTGCTAGAAAATCAGAAAAAAAAGATTTAACATTCCTTACAGCTACAAGATCTAATTTACCTAAAAATACAAGTGTTAGACATAAAAAAACTAAAAGTAAGTTAAAGTTTTTTCTACCCTTTAATATTTTTACTTGTGACGGCTTACCTGAAACCATCTTTTCTCACTCATTAATAATTTTTAAATTGAAATCAAGCACCTATTAACACATTTCTTAGAGATTTCATTTCATCAAGACATCGTCCAGTTCCCATTACAACACAAGTTAGTGGATCTTCAGCAATAACAACTGGCAATCCTGTAGCTTCTCTGATTGTGGTGTCTAATTCACCTAAAAGAGCACCACCTCCAGTTAGAACAATACCTCTTTCTACAATATCAGCTGCAAGTTCAGGAGGTGTTTGTTCTAAAGCAGTTTTGGTAGCTTCAATGATTTGGCCAACTGGTTCTGCCAAGGCTTCACAAATCTGAGCTTGATTAATCTCTATCTCTTTAGGAACTCCATTTACTAAATCTCTTCCCCTAACCTCAATACTGGCACCAATTCCATCTTTAGGTATTTTGGCAGTAGCAATACCTTTTTTTATACGTTCAGCAGTCATTTCTCCAATTAACAAATTATGATGACGTCGAATAAAAGCTACAATGGCTTCATCAAATTTATCACCCCCAACTCTTACAGAGCGGGCATAGACTATATTGCCAAGAGATAATATAGCAACTTCAGTAGTTCCACCTCCGATATCTACAACCATAGAGCCAGATGCCTCGGTCACAGGCAAATTAGCTCCAATGGCAGCTGCCATAGGTTCCTCAATTAGATATACCCTTCTAGCGCCAGCAGCTTCTGCAGATTCTTGAATGGCTCTTCTCTCAACTGCTGTAGCACCAGATGGAACACATATTACAACTTGGGGACTTACTAATGCTGATCTTTTATGAACTTTTCTAATAAAATGTTTTATCATCTCTTCAGCTACATCAAAATCAGCTATAACACCATCTGCCATAGGTCTTATTGCTCTTATATTACCCGGTGTTTTTCCTAACATAGTTTTGGCTTCTTCTCCCACAGCTAAAACTTGAGATTTTCCCCTTATCTCAGTAATAGCTACAACTGAAGGTTCATTCAAAAGGATGCCTTGGCCTTTGACATAAACTAATGTGTTAGCTGTACCTAAATCAATAGCTAAATCAGCAGAAAAAAAACCGCGTACGTATCCAAACATTTGATATTCCTTCCAAAGATTTTAAAAGCTTATTTGGTTAATTAGAATTAACTACTTTTGATTAATATCTTATATTAGAAAATTAATAAATATTAATTTTTATCTTTATCAACTAATCTATTGGCAGTAATCCATGGCATCATTGCTCTAAGTTCATTACCTATAGCTTCTATAGGATGATCAGCAACTTTCCTTCTAGTCGCTTTAAAACTAGTCTGATTAACTTTGTTTTCAAGCATCCAGTCTCTTGTAAATTTTCCTGATTGAATATCATTTAGTATTCTTTTCATCTCTGCTTTAGTTTCAGATGTTATTAATCTCGGTCCAGTTACATATTCTCCATATTCGGCTGTATTACTAATTGAATAATTCATGTTAGCAATTCCACCTTCATAAATTAAATCCACTATAAGTTTTACTTCGTGTAAGCATTCAAAATAAGCCATCTCTGGTGCGTAACCAGCCTCAGTTAATGTTTCATAACCAGCTCTAATTAATTCAACCAAGCCTCCACATAAGACTGTTTGTTCACCAAAAAGATCTGTTTCACATTCTTCTTTAAATGTTGTTTCTATAATGCCTGAACGGCCTCCACCTATTGCACACGCATATGATAGACCTATATCGTGGACATTACCTGAGATGTCTTTATCAATTGCAATTAAACAGGGTACACCGCCTCCTTTTTGATATTCAGATCTTACAGTATGTCCAGGTCCTTTTGGAGCAACCATAAAAACGTCTATATCTTTTCTTGGTTCAATTAAATTAAAATGAACATTTAATCCATGGGCAAAGGCTATTGCAGCACCTGATTTCATATTTTGCTCAATATCTGTTCTATAAATATCCCCTTGGAGCTCATCTGGAGTTAACATCATAATAACATCAGCCCATTTAGAAGCATCTTCTACATTCATTACCTGAAAACCAGCTGACTTTGCTTTGTCCACGGATGTAGAATCTGATCTTAAAGCTACGGTAACATTCTTAACTCCACTATCCCTTAAATTAGCAGCATGCGCATGTCCTTGACTACCGTAACCTACGATAACAACTTTTTTGTTCTTAATTAAATTTATGTCTGCATCTCTGTCATAATACACTCGCATTAAATTGCTCCTTACATGTTTGTGAAAAAATAATAAAGATCTTTAATATCAGTTAAGTTAAATTTGTTCTAGTAATTTTGTTTCCGTTTTATTTCCTCTTGAAATGGCTGAAACTCCAGTTCTAGAAATTTCCGTATCACCTAATGATCGCATTAATTCTATAAAGGCGTCTATCTTGGAAGGCTTGCCAGTCAATTCAAAAACAAAACTGGATAAAGTTACATCTAATGTTCTAGCTCTAAATGTTTCTGCAACTCTTAAGGCTTCAACCCTATTAGCGCCTTTTATGACAACCTTAACTAAGGCCAATTCACTCTTGATAAATGGGCCTTCAAGTGTTAAATCTCGAACTATATGAACAGGTACAATTCTTAATAATTGAGACTTTATTTGTTCGATAGTCATAGAAGTTCCTCTTGTAACAAGTGAAATTCTAGATAGATTACGCGCATTATCTATTTCCGTTACAGTAAGGCTTTCAATATTATAACCTCTCCCTGAAAATAGGCCGATTACTCTAGCTAACGTTCCTGGTTGGTTGTCAACAACAAGTGATAATGTTCTTGATATTTCTTCCTCTTTGATTTCATTATTTTGATATACTGACATATTAAATATCCTATACTAATGCTAAACCTGCATCTGACGTATCTTTTGGCTTATCCTCAGATCCTAAAATCATCTCGTTATGAGCAGCACCAGAAGGTATCATTGGAAAGCAGTTTTCCTCTTTCTCAACTCTAATATCTGCAATTACTGGACCTTTAGTATTAATCATTTCTTCAATTGTCTGGTCTAGCTTATCTATTTCTTCAACTCTTAAACCTTTAATACCAAAACTTTTTGCTAGCATAACAAAATCAGGCAAAGATTCTGTATAACTTTCGCTATATCTTGATCCATGATTTAATTCTTGCCATTGCCTTACCATACCCATCCATTGATTGTTTAAAATAAAAATTTTAACTGGTAAATTATATTGGACAATTGTTGAAAGCTCTTGCATATTCATTAAAAAAGAAGCTTCCCCAGAAATATCAATAACCAGAGAATCTGGATGAGCAATTTGAACACCCATTGAAGATGGAAGACCATAACCCATAGTGCCTAAACCTCCAGAAGTCATCCAATGATTGGGTTTTGAAAACCCAAAATATTGTGCAGCCCACATCTGATGTTGACCAACTTCAGTAGTAACATATGTGTCAATATGTTTTGTCTGTTCATATAAAGATTTTATAGCTTGTTGTGGCTTTATATTCTTGCCTATTTGTTTAAAACCCAGAGAGTCTATATCTTTCCATTCATTTATTTGAGCCCACCAATCTATTTTTGATTTCAAATTTTTTTGGTTGTGTAACATTTTGATTTCTTGAATTAGTGTAGCTAAAACCTCTTTACAATCGCCAACTAAGCCAAAATCCACTGAAACGACTTTATTAATTGAAGATTTATCTATATCTATATGAATTTTTTTTGATTTAGGAGCAAAAGCATTTAACCTACCTGTAACCCTATCATCGAAACGAGCACCAACATTAAGCATCACATCACAATTATGCATAGCCAAATTGGCTTCATAAGTTCCATGCATTCCAAGCATTCCTAGGAAATTTTTATGATCATTTGATACCGAACCTAATCCCATCAATGTAAGTGTTACTGGAGAATTTAGTAAATCAACTAACTCTGTTAAAAGATTTGATGCTTTAGGACCTGCATTAATTACTCCACCACCACCATAAATAATAGGTTTTTCTGCACTTATAAGAAGCTCAGCAACTTTAGTAATTACTTTTTTATCAATTTTTGACTTATTTTTAATTAATTTATTTTTAGTTTTATTAATTTTTTTATCGTATTGAACCCTCGTAAGCTGAATATCTTTTGGCAAATCAATGAGCACTGGTCCTGGTCTTCCAGTTGAGGCAATTTCAAAAGATTGATGAATAATATCACACAATTTGTCTGCATTTTTTACTAAGTAATTATGTTTAGTACATGGTCTTGAAATACCTGTAGTGTCAGCTTCTTGAAATGCGTCAGTTCCGATTAAATGAGTTGGTACTTGACCACTAAGACAGATAATAGGGATAGAATCCATGAGTGCATCAGTCAATCCTGTAATTGCATTAGTCGCACCAGGTCCAGATGTAACCAAAACACAACCAACCTTACCTGTTGATCGAGCATATCCCTCAGCTGCATGTACAGCTGCTTGTTCATGTCTTACCAATATGTGTTTGATATTTTTATTATCAAATATAGCATCATATAAAGGTAAAACAGCT
>QBZS01000054.1:0-5751 GCA_003279355.1 SAR116 cluster bacterium AG-335-N04 | reverse complement strand
GCTTTTGATCAACAAGATACTGAAGATAAAAAAGAAGTGATAGTTCCTCTTGTTAAAGAAGTAGTTGACGCAAAACCAATAGAAGTTAAGCCTGCAACTCGAAAGCAAGCTTCTGAAACAATAAAACTTGAAGTAATAAGAGTGAGGCCAGATGGTAGTCTGGTTATTGCAGGCAAAGGGTTGCCAAACTCTAAAGTTGAAATAATTTCCGGCGCACAAATTATTGCTGAAACTAATAGTGATAAAATTGGTGATTTTGTCGCTGTTCCTGAAAAACAACTGAAGGGAGGTGAATACCTTTTATCGTTTAGACAGACCACTCAAGACGGTAAGGTAGTAATCGCCAATAAGTCAGTTGCTATTAATGTGACTGGCGCCATAAAAGATATTCCCATTGTTGCGATAGTTGATACTGAGGGTAAACTTGGAGCCAAAGTTGTACAAGCTCCTGGTTTGAATGCCAACAAAGAAATTATTAAAGAGAGAGAAACAATCATCGAGGAAGATAAAAGAGATCCATATATAGCAATATTGGCTATTACCCACGACACAAAGGTAGGGCAAATAGTTTTATCAGGTCTAGCCCACAATGGAGCTCAAATAAACGCTGGTTTCTTAGGAAAAGAAACATCATCTACTAAAATTGTTAACGACGAATGGAGCGTATCAATACCTGGCAAGATAATTGCTGGCAAACAAAAAATTTTAGCTGTTTTATTGGGAAAGAATGGCAAGGTTTTAAGCGAAAATTCAATCACAATTAGTGGTAAAACTATACAAAATGCTAATGGCAAAACTTTTGTAGTTGTTCAAAAAGGAGATGCTCTTTGGAATATTGCTTATCAAAGACTAGGATTAGGTAATCGATATATTGATATTGTTAATCTTAATAAAGATAAAATTATAAACCCTGATTTAATTTTTCCTAAGCAACTTTTTATTATTCCTAATAAAAGCACAAATTAAGTATGATTTTTGCTATAAATGATTGACTCTCAGTTAAATAAATTTTTTAAACCTGCTTTAAATCAAATTGCAAAACAGTTTATAAATTTTGGTTTTAAAGCCAATTTTATTACTTTTGTTGGATTTTTTTTTGGTCTTTGTTGTTTTTTTTTTATAGTTAACTCTTTATTTATAAATGCTATTATCTTTCTTTTCTTAAATAGATTTTGTGATGGAATAGATGGAACAATTGCTCGATTAACGAAAGAGACTGATGTTGGTGCTTTTTATGATATTGTTTTAGACTTTATATTCTATTCGTTATTTCCTATTGCCTTTATTTTTGTAGATATAAACAATTCTTATTCTGTATGTTTTTTGTTATTAAGCTTTGTGGCCACTCAGACAACTTTTTTGGCTTCTGCTTGGATTATAGAAAAGAATAAAATTTCAATTTCAGACGGCCATAAAAAATCATTTTTTTATTCAGGAGGAATTACAGAAGGTTTTGAAACAATCACGTGCTTCACATTGATGTTGTTATTTCACGAATTTGCTAATTATATTGCATATATTTTTGGTATACTGTGTTGGATAACTTTTTTTACAAGAGTAAATTTTGTTAAAACAATTCTTAATTTTAAAAAAAATATCAATTAGCTTTTTAATTTGATAAAATAAATCATAAACTACAATCAATTTAATCTAAATAAGTGAGGCTAATTAATGGTTAATATAAATAAAAGTTTAAGTGAAGAACAATATAGAGTCACTCAACAACATGGAACTGAACCAGCTTTCTCTGGTGCTTATTGGGATAAGAAAGATAATGGATACTACAGATGTATTTGTTGTGATACTGTTCTTTTTTCAAGTAAAACAAAATATGAATCTGGTACAGGTTGGCCAGCTTTCTATAAGCCTGTCTCAGAAGAGGTGATTGGCAAATCAGTAGATAATTCTTTTTTTATGCAAAGAACTGAAGTGCATTGTTCAAAATGTAATGCACATTTAGGTCACGTCTTTCCTGATGGCCCAGAACCAACTGGATTAAGATATTGTATAAACTCAGCATCTTTAAATTTTAATAAAACAGATATAGAATGATTAATGTTAGGTACAACTAAAATTTATGGATGTCTTGCTGATCCTATTGATCATGTAAAAGCACCCTCAATATTTACTTCAATTTTTAAAAGTAAACAAATAGACGCAGTAATGATACCAATTCATGTTAATTCACATGATTTAGAGAATGTTATAAGTTCACTAAAATTAATTAAGAACTTTGAAGGCATGACTATTACTATTCCTCATAAAAAAGATATTGCAAAATTATGTGATAATCTTGAACCAGATGCAAAATTTACAGGCGCCGTAAATTGGATTAAATTTGATAAGAATAGAAAATTGATAGGTAATAATTTTGATGGTCAAGGTTTCGTAAATGGTTTTATTGAACAAAACTATTCATTTAAAAACAAGAGTGTTTGTCTTTTTGGAGCTGGAGGTGCAGCCGTTTCAATTGGATGTTCTTTGGCTAATGAACAAATAAAATCTTTAATGTTAATAAACAGAGATATAAATAAAGCCATTAGATTAAAAAACAAAATAAATGCTAAATCTAATTTTTTAAAGGTAGAGGTTTTTTCAGAAAGTGATTATTCATTAGCCTATAGTGACATCATAATAAATGCTACGAGTTTAGGTCTAAAAAAAACAGATAAGCTTCCATTTGATGTGACAAATAGTCCTTTAAACTCTGTGATTGCTGACATTATTATGCAACCAGAAGAGACTGAATTATTAAAGAATGCAAAATCTTTAGGACGAACTATTCATTACGGTAAATATATGATAGAAAGTCAAATTGATCTGGTAAATGATTTTTTAAAAATTTGGTAATATAGGTTAATCAATGGAAAATAATTCGGTTTGGGACAAAAAAAATTTAGAAAGATTAAAAAAATTATGGGACGAAGGCTTACCTATAACTAAGATTGGACTGGAATTGGGTGTTTCAAGAAATTCAATTGCAGGTAAGGCTCATAGGTTAGGTCTGCCAAAAAGAAATTCACCAATTTCAAAATCTGGCGAGCCAAGAAAAAATAAACTTGCTTCTAATTTTGAAACAAGTAAAGAACTTCCTCTCAAAATTCTACTTAGGGAAGTTGAATGGTCTAGAAATCGTTGCTGTTGGCCGATAGGAGATCCTAAACTGCCTGGATTTTCTTTTTGTGGAACATCAATAATGCCAGGTAGACCATATTGTGAAGAGCACTCTAATCTAGCCTATACCACTACGAGAGAAAGTTAATAAATTTACTATGATGCCGCTTATTAAAAAGCGATCAGATTATAAGCCTTTACAATGGTTGCCAGAATATACTTATCTTGAATTTTTAATTTTTGATGATTTTACAATTGTAAAATCTAAAATTATGTTCAAAAAAAATAATTATCCTCTCATCGAAAACTATAGTTACAAAAACTCAATAAAATTAAATGGAATAGATTTAATTACTTCCAAGTTTTTATTAATTATAGATGAAATAAAAACAGAAAGTATAAAAATAGATAGCTTAGAAAAGAACAACGAAGTTGTTTCAATATCTATCCCAAGTAGTGCTAATTCCGTAAAAATAATTACAGAAGTAAAAATTTTTCCTAGAGATAACTCTTCTTTAGAAGGGTTATATGAGAGTAATAATATGTTTTGTACTCAATGCGAACCTGAAGGTTTTAGAAAAATTACATGGTTTCCAGATAGGCCAGATTGTTTAAGTAAATTCACAGTCAAAATTGAGGCGTCAAATAAATTCAACACATTACTTTCAAATGGGAATTTGATTGAAGAGGGTTCGAAAAATAATCTAAGACATTTTAAAGTTTGGCATGATCCTTTTCCAAAACCTTCTTACCTATTTGCTCTTGTAGTTGGGAATTTAGAGTTTTATGAATCTAATTTTAAAACTTTCTCAAACAAAATAATCACCATTAAGATTTTTACTGAAATTGGGAACAAATTTCTTACAAAACATGCTATGAAAAGTCTAAAAAGTGCAATGCGTTGGGACGAAAAAAAATATGGATTAGAATACGATTTGAATACTTTTATGATAGTTGCTGTTAGTCATTTTAATATGGGAGCAATGGAGAATAAAGGTTTAAATATTTTTAATTCAAAATTTATTCTTGCAGACGATAAAACTGCTACAGATAAAGATTTTAAAAATATCGAAGCTATTATTGCGCATGAGTATTTTCATAACTGGACTGGCAATCGAGTTACTTGTAGAGATTGGTTTCAATTAACGTTAAAAGAAGGATTAACAGTTTTTAGAGATCAAGAGTTTTCTGCAGATATGAATATAAGAGGTGTAAAACGTATAGAGGATGTTTTACTATTGAGATCTATACAATTCCCTGAAGATGCTGGGTCTAATAGCCATGCAATAAGGCCCGAAAATTATATTGAAATTAACAATTTTTACACACCGACTGTCTATGAAAAAGGTGCTGAGGTAATTAGAATGATATTTAATTATCTTGGTGAAAACCTATATAAAAAAGGAATGAATGTTTACTTTGAAAGCTATGATGGAAAAGCGGTTACTTGTGAAAACTTTATAGATGCTCTTACTAAAGGTAGTAAGTCAGATCTAACAATTTTCAAAAAATGGTATTCACAAGCAGGAACACCAACTTTAAGTATTAAGAGAGAGATTGAAAATTCTGGATTAAAATTTAACATGTCTCAAAATATTAATGGCCAAAAAAGCCATCTACCAATACCAATAAAATTATCACTTATAGATAAAAAAGGCAATTTTGTTAAATTTAAATTAAATAAAACTAGATCAAAATACGAACATGTCTACTTATTTAGCAAAAGTGAAGATACTATAAAAGTAATGATTAATGAAATTAACCTTACTCCCTCGTTTTTGAGGGGGTTTTCAGCCCCAGTAATATTAGAAGCTGACTTAACAATTAATGAGTATGTTCACATACTTAAATTTGATAATGATTCTTATAATAGATGGGATGCAATTCAAAATTTATATTTGGATTGTTATCTAAATAAATCTACCGTTAAGCTTCTCTGTGATTCATTAAGAATTATACTATCTGACAAAAAAATTGATTTTTCTTTGATGGCACTTTTTTTAGAATTACCTTCAAGAAATTCATTTGAAAATTTATTTGAGATTATAGATCCAATTGATGTTTATTTAAAAAGAATAGATCTTATAAAGTCAATTGGTTTAAACTTAAAAGATATTTTAGAGAAATTAGCATTAAGTTTTTTTTATAAAAAAATTGATGCGTTAGAATTTGTAGGTGAAAGAGCCTTACTAGAAAAAATACTAAAATACTTAATATTGATAGATAGTAAAATTGGAATGAAGATTGCCATCAAAATTGCTCACAGTAATAACATGACACTATCTATAGCTGGATTGAAATCTTTGTGTTTAACTAATAAAAAAATAGCATTAGGGTACTTAAATAATTTTTATCAGAAATGGAGTAATAATGATTTAGTATTAGAAAAATGGTTTGAAATGATGTCTTCACTTAATTTTAAAGTTGATGGAATTAATTATATAAAGAAATTAATGAGACATAAATCGTTTGATATGAAGAATCCTAATAAGTTAAGGTCTGTATTAGGCACTTTTCAGCGAGAAAATATTTTACTTTTTCATGCTCATGACTCCTCTGGTTATAAGTTTGTTTCTCAACAAATAAGTATTATTGATAAAAGAAATCCTCAAGTAGCAGCTCGGCTAATACTACCAC
>QBZS01000053.1:0-6691 GCA_003279355.1 SAR116 cluster bacterium AG-335-N04 | reverse complement strand
TTAACACTTAACGCATTGCAAAATGGATTTGGGCACTTTGGTGTTGCTTCTAAAAGTAACAAAACAAGACATGTTGACACGTTAGGTTTAACTATTAACTCATCTAATTCATCATTGACATGTTTTGTAATTAAATCAGAGTGTAAAGAAATTTTAGAATATTTAAGAGAGTCTGGTAGAATAAGTTTTTTTGTTGGAATGATAAGCCATGAAGCTTATAACTTTAAAGGCCAATTCGAAAGTTTTAATTTATTAAATGAGAATGATTTAAAAGTTTCTGAAGAGTATAGAAGTAATGTAATTAATACCATAACTAATATCGGTATGCCTAGAGAAGCTGCTACAAAAAAATACAGCAAAGTTCCAGATATAGGGATAACTTTTAAGGTAGATAAAGTTTTTGTTCAAACACCAGGACCAGATGCTGGTAAACTAATAAATGGATAAAAATTATGATTAACGACAAACATCTACCCGCATTGCAGGGAATGTTCCCAAGTTGGATAACTAGTTGCTCATTAAGTGGTGAACCAAATACAACAGTGATTTCTCAAATATGGTATGTAGATGAAAATCACGTGGCATTGTCATTTCAATTTTTTAACAAAACAAAAAAAAATATTTCAGAAAATCCTTATGCATACGCGACAATTTCAGATCCTAGCAATCTTAAACAGTATAATATGGAATTAGAATTTGATCATGAAGAAACAGAAGGCGACTTGTTTGATGAGATGGATATGAAGTTACAGGCAATTGCGTCTATGACGGGTATGACGGGTATATTTAAATTACAAGCAGCTGACGTATATAAAGTTTTATCAATAAATGAATAATATTGTTTAAAACAAATATTTTGAAAAATTTTATAATTGATGTGGGCCTTGATGGATAAGAACTCAGAGTCTAAAAATGAATTAGAAAAAATTAAAAGTCTTCTTGAAAGGAGATCAAAAGAAGTTGAAATAATCAAACAAATTTCGAATCAAATTAATAAGTCACTTAATATAAATACCATTGCCCATGCCATGCTTGAATTAATGAATGAATTTTTTGGGTTTAAGCATTCTATGATTTTATTAGTCTCTCAAAATAAAAAATATCTAAATGTTTTAGAAACGTATGGATATAAAAACAAAGGGGTTGGGGCTAAAGTGAATTTTGGAGTTGGTGTTATTGGCATAGTAGCTGAAAAAAAAAGACTTATGAGAATGGCTAATTTAGGAATGCAAAGAAGTTATATGCAAGCCGTTCGTGAACAAGTAAAAATAACAAATAATACTCAATTGCAAGATGAAGTCGAGTTACCTGGTCTCAAAAATGCAGAGAGTCAAGTTGCAATCCCAATGTTAATAGATGATGAATTGGTAGGAGTATTTTCTGTAGAAAGTGAAGAAATGAATATCTTTGACAAATCAGATGAAATTTTAATTGGTATTTTAGCTAATCAAACAGCTAGCGCTCTTCAAAATGCAAGACTTTATCAGCTTGAACAAAAAAGGTTAAAAGAATTAAATGATGCCCATCAAGAATTAGAAAATCTTAATATAAATCTTGAAAAGAAAGTAGAGGAGAGGACATCTGAATTGGAGAAACTTTCAAAAAAGTTATCAAAATATTTTTCTCCGCAAGTTTATGATTCAATTTTTTCTGGGAAATTAGATGTTAGAGTTCAAACCAAGAGAAAACCTCTTACAGTGTTTTTTTCGGATTTACAGGGTTTTACGGAATTGACTGAAAGGTTAGAACCTGAAGTCTTAACTGAATTACTTACGCAATATCTAACCAAAATGTCAAATATTGCTATTAAATGGGGTGGTACTATTGACAAATTTATTGGAGACGCAATTTTAATTTTTTTTGGTGACCCTACTACAAAAGGTGATACGGAAGATGCCGTAGCATGTGTTTCAATGGGATTAGAAATGTTAGAGGAACTTAATAAGTTAAGAATCGTGTGGAGGAAAAGAGGCTTAGTGAAACCTTTAAATGCGAGAATTGGAATCCACACTGGAGTATGTACTGTTGGAAATTTTGGCTCAGAAGATAGGTTAGATTATACAATTATTGGAAATGGTGTTAATTTAGCTTCTAGGCTCGAGATGAATTCCAATATTAATAAAATTTTATTATCAGAAGACACTTATCTTCTTATTAAAAATCAAATTATATGTGAAAAAAAAGAAGCGATAAACGTTAAAGGTATTTCATATCCTGTACAAACTTATGAGGTGACTGGGTTTTCAGATAAAAGTAAAAACTTAATTGAAAAAAATATCCCAGGATTGTCTTTATCATTTGATTTGTCTGAAATTGAAGATGATGAACATGCAATAGATTTAGTTTCACAAGTTTTGAGAAACTTGAAGAAAAAAAATTAACTTTTATATATCTATTTATGAGAAATTAATTCTTAAAACAATTATAAATCTAATCAATTGTAAGGCCAGATACTGGACCAGTCACGCCTAAATCTGTAGAATTTATGTCAAGAAGGTCTTCCTATTTTATATAAATTAGAAATCATATGAGGTCTGGCCTCATTTAACTATTTTTCAATAATTTTATTATTGATTAATTAAAAAAAATGTCAATTTATAGCAACCACTGTACCAACCACTATACCAACCATGTTTAAAAAATGGGGGAGTTCTGGGGAAAGGAGTCAGGCTCATAACCTGAAGGTCGTAGGTTCAAACCCTACCCCTGAAACAAACTTATTAAATAAAATCAATGACTTAAACGATCCTCGAGGACTTTTGTTTTTGGGGTTTTTTATTGTAATTTTTAGTCTTTATACCAACCATCATGCCAACCGGTAGTCAGGTTTTCTGTTCTTAAATAGAGTTTTACTTTATTATTTCTACTTATATCCGATGCAACAATGTAGTGGCACAGATAAAATAGATTGACTAGTTTCATTAACATTTTTTATTTCCGTGTCGAATTCTTCTTGTTGCTTATAATTTAAAAGTTGACGTACTCTTCCGTAATACATGTCATATATATAACTGTTACTGCCTGAAGAAGCTGTAAACCAAAAAGGATAAGAAAGAATATTTTTAAAATTTGCAAGTTTTATCTTTTCATATAAAGACATGTCAGCAACACCTCTTTTAGACACCATTTGAGGTGGTACACTGATAATTTTGTTAACTGAATCTGAAACTTTTATGTTCCACCATAGAGGAGCATCTAATGCCCTAACCACAATTCCAGCAACACCACCCGGTTTAAGAACTCTTTTGATTTCTGCAATTGATTTCTGTGCATCACATTCCTCAAGTACGGTGACTGAGTAAACTGCGTCAAAAAAATTATCTGGAAATGAAATGTCAGTAGCATCACTATAAGACAAATTTAGTTCATTAGGTTTTAAATTTGATTTTGAAGGTTGAGAGTTATCCTTAAAAAAAGGATTAACTTTAAAATTTTGATTTTGAGCGATTTTACTACCCTCTGTTAGCAAATATTCATTTATGTCAACACCAACCAGCGACAAATCTTGTCTAAGTTTTAATACTTGTCTACATAATGAAGCAGGGCCACAACCTAATTCTAAAACTTTACCATTTTTTGAAATATTCATATTCGATACTAATGTTTCTAGCATTGCTTTATAAGTAGGCAACTCTGCTCTATCTTCTAAAGAGGGGATCGCTCCAAAATCTTTTCCATTAATTATAACCAGAGTGAAAAATTTAGACAATTTTTGAATTACAGGGCTCCATTGTTTAGCTGATAAAAAAAATGGAAATAATAAAAGTGGTGGACCTTTACCAATCACTTTATATGAAATACTTTTAAATTGTCCTTCTTGATTATTTATATTTATAGAATAGTTTTCTATATTTAAGCCCTTAAAAAATGAGATTAATGCTTGACATGTTTCACTTGATTTATCTTCACAAATATCAGACCAAGCTAGAGCTTCGTAATTATTCAATTGAATAATTTCTAAATTATTTATTTCATTCTTTAATGTGTAAACTGAATTAGCTGTAACGCCAAATTCACTCTTTAAGACCATGATTTTTTGGTCAAGTTCTGCAAACTTTTTTGAGTTTATAGTAATTGGGACCACTAAGCTTAAACCAAGGATTTTATTATGATATTCTGAACAAAAATCTTCAATATCATTTGAACATTGACTAGCAATAAATGCCCTATTTATTTTTAGATGGTCCATCAGACCACTTATTTGATGTTTTTTTAACATTATTGCTTCCGCTATTTGTTTTAAATTATTTAATTCTTTAATTTACATATAAAATAATTTTAATATTTATACTCATATTTCTTTATAGTCTCTTTATTAAAATCAATGCCAGTACCTACTTTATTGGGTATTACTACATGTCCATCACTTAATTCATATGGTTCTTCTAAAATAATGTCGGACCACCTAGTCCACTCTAAATAACCTGCAGTCGGTGTTACGCGCATTAAATGTGATGAAACTTCGTGGTACAAATGAGAAGAAACAGATATTTGAAATGCTTCAGCAATGGATGCAGTTTTGAGCCAAGCACTTACACCACCTATCCTTAATAAATCTGGCATTATAAAATCTGAAATTTGATTTTTTAAAGCAGTAAAAGCATCATCATAACCATGAAAGTTTTCTCCTAAAATAATTGGTGTTTTCATTCTTTTTCTTAATTCTTTGTAACCTTCAAACTCATAATATTTTATTGGTTCCTCAAACCAATATAATCCCTGTTCATCTAAGTCATTTAACCTGTGTATTGCTTGTGGTAGTGATAAGCATTGATTAAAATCACAAAGAAGTTCTGAATTAACCCCAATACCTTTTTTAACATTTTCAATTGCTTTGAGGTCTTCATCTAATTTTTTTCTTCCTAATCTAATCTTTACAGCATCAAAGTTTCCTTCAGCTATAAGACTCAAAGACTCATCATATAATGTTTGAGGATCATCTAGCCATAATCCACTAGAATTATATGCCTTAACCTTATCTACTGATCCACCTAAGTGAACACATAATGGTTCTTTACATATTTTGGAACTAGCATCCCAGAATGCTATGTCTAGTCCGGCCAAAGCATAAAGAGCAATTCCAGATCTTCCTAGTAAACTTAAATGATTCATACCTTCATTGTAAAATTGATAAGGAGCAATTTCTCTATTTTGAAAATTTTTGAAAAGCTCTTTCATTGCCAATGTAATACTTTGTGTATAATTCACTAAGTATGGACCAATGTAACCTTTACCAATTGTTCCATCGTTTAAAGATATTTCAATTAGCATATACGGCCAATATTCAAATGTTCCTAATGAGGCAACTATAGGTCTTTTTAAAGGTACATTTACAGTAACAACAGACAAACTCTTCACTAAAGGTTTTTTCAAATTAATTTCCTTTTAACTATTAATATTAAATTTAGTTTTATTCATTTATTTATCCTTAAATTATGAAACTCTTTTAAGATTGAAATTACTGAATCTCTTAATATTGAAAGTTCTGTTCCTGCTGTAGTTAAATCAAACCCTTGTGAAAATACATCTTTCCAATCATAATTTCCATAAGGCATCATTCCAGAAAACTTATTAGAATTCATTATTTTTTCTTTTGCTAAATTAACTGTTTCTACAAATACTGGATCGTTAAATTGTCCAAACTTACCAATACTAGTAGAGAGATCCATAGGACCAATAAACAACATATCAATACCATCAACTTCTGATATTTCTTCAATATTAGAAACGCCTTCAGAAGTTTCAATTTGACAAACTATCAGCAAATTTTTTTCAATAGTTTCATAATATTTCTTTATGTTCATCCCATAATTTGAAGCTCTGCTGATATACATTCCTCTATAACCTTTAGGCGCATATCTACACATTTCTACAATATTTTCAGCCTCTTTTTTATTATTTACTAATGGAAACATCAGACTATTTACTCCAGTATCTAAAGTTTTCTTTACATACACCTCGTCATCTTTTGGCATTCTTACCAAAGGGGAACATTCAGTTTCTTTGAGCGATTGTATTTGTCTAGTTATGCCTTTTACATCACCATAACCATGTTCATGATCAATCAACAAAAAATCAAATCCAACTAGAGCAAGTAATTCTGAAGTTATCTCATTATCTAGGCTTGTCCAGCAACCGAGAACCTTTTTTTTATTTAATAGTTTCTCTTTTAATTTATTTTCTAACTTCATTGGAATTATAGTTTAATGTATTTATTAATTTTTTGAAAATTATCTTATGGTACTAAAATATATAAATAAATCCAATATTGATATTGCTTTATGCCTTATATCCCAGAACGTGCAGTCAAGTAAATTAGCCCCATTACGAATCCTTTACATGCTTCTAATGCACATGGTTGACGATAGTGAACAAAAATAATCAATAGTTGATTTATTTAATGTTTGCTCCAGCCAAAGTTACATTGCTTGAAGCTGGTATCATTATTCTTAACTGTAATCCCCATTTGCCATTTTTTTTTGTTGAAGTAAATATACCTACTGCTTTTGCATAACTTTTCTTATTCTTATCTCTTCTATTAAATTCAACACTGCACTGAACAGCATTTTTAGAACTATGAATGATTTCAGCTTTGTCTAATGTTGAATGATCCCAATTTTCCTCGTTTTCTAACTTCTTATAGAGAAAACTTAGATAACTCCATATTTCTTCTTTATTATTATAAATTATA
>QBZS01000052.1:0-6883 GCA_003279355.1 SAR116 cluster bacterium AG-335-N04 | reverse complement strand
TGGTGACGATATTGAAAAATTTGCCAGCAAACTTTTTTATCATTATCAATATGATGATAAAATAAATAAATATTTAAAATCATTTTTCTCATTAGGAAATTCAGAAGCTAATAAATCGTTAGAAACAAAAAATCGTTATTCTAATAGCAATACAAAAAAATCCAAACATACTTTTAAAATTAAATCTAAAAATAAAATGATTTATAGTTTTGGAAATGGACAGTCGTTTGAAATGAACCCTTCAAAAGTCAATGATAAAATTATCTACAATTATTCTCCATTTTCATATTTTGAATTTAAAAAAGACTCTGTTTTATATGGAATCAACATAGATTTTTAATGAGATAATTTATAAGTTTGTTTAAAAGCTAAATATTAAACCATTGATTTTATTATATGATGGTGACCTCGACAGGACTCGAACCTGTTACCTCAAGATTAGGAATCTTGCGCTCTATCCAGATGAGCTACGAGGCCACTCGCTTTAGTTAATATCATATAAATTCTTTTTATCAACAGTTAGGTTATTCAAAAAAATTTTGGTGACTTGATAACTAAAAATTTATATTATAAATATTGAACTATTTAGGAATTTAACACATGAGTATTGATTTAGAACTTAAGGATAAAGTAGCTATTGTAACTGGTGCAGGTGGAGGTATCGGTCGAGAAATAGCTTTAGCACTAGCTGCAGAAGGAACATCTATAGTTGTAAATGATATAGGAGTTTCATTGAATGGTGAGGGTGGTTCAAATTCTCCTGCAGAAGAGACTACTGGGTTAATTACACAAAAGGGGGGTAAAGCAGTTATTAGTTACGAGAGTGTTTCTACTTGGGAAAGTGCTCGATTAATAATTAAAAAGGCTATAGATAAATTTGGCAAAATTGATATTGTTATTAACAATGCGGGCATTTTAAGAGATACAATTTTCCATAAAATGGAACCATCCGATTGGGAAAGTGTTATTAACGTACATCTAAATGGTGGTTTTTACGTTAGCCGAGCGGCTGCTCCTTATTTCCGTGAGCAAAAATCAGGCTCATATGTTCATATGACTAGTACATCTGGTTTAATTGGTAATTTTGGCCAAGCTAATTATTCAGCTGCTAAACTAGGTATTACTGGGTTATCAAAATCTATTGCATTAGATATGAGTAGATACAATGTCAGATCGAATTGTATTGCTCCATTTGCTTGGAGCAGAATGACAAACTCAATTCCTTCAACTACAGAATCTGAAAAAGAAAGAGTCGAAAGACTTAAAAAAATGACTCCTGAAAAAAATGCTCCTTTAGCTGTTTTCTTAGCATCTGCTGCTGCAAAAGAAGTTACTGGACAAATTTTCAGTGCAAGATTAAATGAACTTTTTATATATAATCAGAACAGACCTATAAAAAGTGTCCACTCTGATTCAGGCTGGACCCCTCATGAAATAGCTGAGAGGGCTTATCCGTCACTTAGAAGTTCAATGACACCTAATGATAGGAGTGGTGATGTGTTTAGTTGGGACCCAATTTAAATGACCTAAAAAGATCAATAATCTCTTCCATTGTGTCTAAAGTATAATCTGCACCTAGAGAATTTATATCAACGTGTGTATAACCTCCATTAACGGCAATAGACTTAATATTTGCAGATTTAGCAGCATCTATATCATTAGAAGTGTCACCTACCATAAAAAAAGAGCCCTTGATTGAATTAAATTGATTAATTGTTAACTGAATCATGTCAGGTTTTGGCTTCAGTGGTATATTATCTTGTGCTCCAATAACAACTTCAAAAAATTTGTCTAAACTCATCTGTTTAATTAGTTTTTCAGTAACAAATTGTCTTTTATTAGTACATATTCCCATTGGAATTTTTTGGTCATAAAAGTAATTAAGAGCGTTCATTACGCCAGGCATTAGAGTACTATATTTATAAGGCTCAATCGAATAATTCTGTCTATAACTCTTAAAGACAGTTTCATACAACTCTTCATTGCCTCCACAATAATCTACTACTTTTTTTGATAAAGACAACATTCCTTCTCCAACAAAAGTTTGTAGCATTTCTTCTGATATATGTGCTAATTTATATTTGGTTAAAGTTTTATTTATTGCATTATGCATATCTGGAACTGAGTGAACTAAAGTCCCATCTAAATCAAAAATTATATTATAATTAAGATACCCCATAATTTATGGTATATACCGAAGTGAAGCAATATTCTTTCGATAACTTATAAGATCAGACCCTGAAAAAATAGCGGATCCAGCAACTAATACATTAGCGCCTGCTTTAATAACTTGAGGTGCAATTTCATTATTTATGCCTCCATCAACTTGAATGTTTATGGGTTTATATGAAACCAGGTCTCGAACAGCTAAAATTTTATCTATTGAGGAATTTATAAATGATTGCCCACCAAATCCAGGGTTTACACTCATAATAAGTATTAAATCAAGTTTCTCTAACAAAAATTCCAATCCAGAAAGAGATGTCCCTGGATTTATAGAAACTCCAGCTTTACAGCCTAAATTTCTTATTTTAGTTAGAGTTCTATCAAGATGTGGAGTAACTTCCTTATGGACAGTAATCATGTTAACGCCAGCGGCTACATATTCTTCTAATAAATCATCTGGGTTTGTAACCATGAGATGTGCATCAAAAGGTTTTTCAGAATATGGTCTTATCGATTTAATAATTGGAGGACCAAAAGTAAGGTTTGGTACAAAATGGCCATCCATTACATCCAAATGTATCCAATCAGCACCAGCTTCATCAACCAGTTTAACATCCTTTGCTAATGAACCAAAATCAGCAGATAATATTGAAGGCGCAATGATAACTTTTTTCATTTAATTTATTTCCTTCAAAAATAGAATAGTAACAACAAACTAAATTGTTTCACTCATAGCTACAGCTGTATCTGACATTCTATTAGAAAAACCCCATTCATTATCGTACCAGCTTAAAACTCTTACAAATGATCCATCCATTACCTTTGTTTGGTCCATATGAAAAACTGATGATCTTGAATCATGGTTAAAATCACTTGATACAAGAGGTTCATCTGTATATCCAAGAATATTTTTCAGTTTACTATTAGTAGCTTTTTTAATAAGATTATTAATCTCAACTACAGAAGTGGATTTTACAGCATTAAATTTAAAGTCCACTACTGATACATTTTGAGATGGTACTCTCATTGAGACCCCATCTAACTTTCCATTTAATTCTGGTAAAACTAAACCTACTGCTTTTGCAGCTCCAGTTGATGTTGGTATCATATTACCTGCAGCGGCTCTTGCTCTATACATATCTGAATGCATAGTATCTAGTGTTGGTTGATCACCAGTGTAAGAATGAATTGTAGTCATAAACCCTTGAGAAATACCTACCCCCTGATTAATAACCATTGCAACTGGAGCTAGACAGTTCGTTGTACAAGAAGCATTAGACACTACTAGATGATCTTTAGTTAACTTTTTATGATTTACACCATAGACAACAGTCAAATCAGCTCCAGTTGCTGGAGCTGAAACTAAGACTCTTTTTGCGCCAGCTACTAGATGCAATGAAGCTTTTTCACGGCTAGCAAAAATTCCAGTACACTCCATTGCTATATCAACATCAAGTTGTTTCCATGGAAGGTCTTTTGGATCTTTAATAGATGTCACTTTTATTGGCCCTTTACCTACATCAATAGTATCACTACTAACTTTAACATCAGCTGGGAACCTTCCATGCACTGTATCATATCTTAACAAATGAGCATTAGTTTCAACAGTACCCAAATCGTTAATTCCAACGATTTTAATATCGTCCCTACCCGATTCTATTATAGCTCTTAAAATATTCCTTCCAATTCTACCAAAACCATTAATAGAGACTCTAACTGACATTTTATTTCCTCTCAAAAAATATAATTATTTATTATTACTCAATACCGATATTGCTGGCAACTCTATACCTTCTAACCACTCAAGAAAAGCGCCACCAGCCAATGAAATATATGTAAATGTGTCACTGACACCTGCTTTATTTAAAGCTGAGGATGTATCGCCTCCACCTGCTACTGTAATTAAATTGTTACTGGCAGTTAAATTTGATGCCCGTCTTGCCAATGAAAAAGTACCTTCACTAAAAGGTTCTAATTCAAAAGCACCGAGTGGACCATTCCACAATAAGGTTTTAATATTTTCAAAAATAGAACTTATTTTTTTTATTGTCTTTGGCCCAATATCAAGCGCCATCATATCTAAAGGTATCATATTCGATGATACGATTTTAGTATTTCCATTTGTTTCAAAAGATTTTGAAACTACTACATCAATAGGCAGTATTATTTCACAATTTATTTTTTTACTTTCTTTCAAATTTGACTTTGCAATATTTACAGAATCTTTTTCAAAAAGACTTTTACCAACATCCAAGCCCTCAGCTACAAGAAAAGTATTTGCCATTGCTCCACCAATTATTAAATAATCCATCTTCGTTATTAAGTATTCAATAATATTTATTTTTGTAGAAATTTTTGCACCTCCAACCAAGGCAGCTACCGGTTTAATTGGAGAACTTAAGACACATGTTAAGGCTTTAATTTCTTCATCCATCAATTTGCCTGAATATGAAGGTAGAAAATTTGTAATGGCATGTAAACTTGAATGCGCTCTATGAGAACAAGAAAAAGCATCATTTACAAATAAATCACAACCCTCAGATAATTTTTTTGCAAAGCTAAGACTGTTATTTATTTCTTCTTCATGAAAACGAACATTCTCTAGTAAAAGAATTTCTCCTGCTTTTAAACTTGTTTTAATTTCTAAAGCTTCTTGACCTAAACAAGAGTTGCAAAAGCGAACATTTGTTTCTAAAATATTCGATAAAATCTCTACTAGAGGTTTTAAAGTATAGTTTTTATTATATTTTCCATTTGGTCTTCCTAGATGACTGCATATAACTATTTTTGCACCAGACGATTTCAAAAAGTTGATAGTTGGTATCACTCTTTCAACACGCGACTGGTCTGAAATATTTCCATTGGACATAGGTATATTTAAATCAGCTCGAACCAATACTGTCTTACCAAGGACGTTTTCATTCATTATACTTTTTATTGGTGAGGACATTTTAGTAATTTTCTTAATCTGAGTTAGAATTTATTTAAAAAACGATCTTGCTTGTTCTACTATAACTTCTGAAGTAATACCAAAGTGTTTATATAGATCGGGAGCTGGCCCTGAAGCTCCAAAACTACTCATACCTATAAATATACCTTTCTCTCCTATATATTTGCTCCATCCCATTTCACAAGCTGCTTCAATAGCAATACGAGGACTATTACCTAAAACTTTCAATTTATAATTATCATTTTGCTTATCAAATAATTCCCAACAAGGAAGAGAAACTACAGCTACTTTAATGCCGTCTTGTTTTAACAAATTAGACGCCTCTATAGCTAATTCAACCTCTGATCCAGTAGCTATGAGAGTTAGATCTCTTCTTGAAGAAATATCATTAACTAGATAACCACCTCTAGAAACTCTATTTTCAGACGATTTTTCACAACGAAAAGCTTTTAAACCTTGTCTTGAAAGAGCCAAAACTGTTGGACCGTTAGTTTTAAGTGCTATGTCCCAAGCTTCAGCGGTCTCAACGGTATCAGCTGGTCTTATTAAGTTTAGATTTGGTGTAGATCTTAATATAGCTAAATGTTCTATTGGTTGATGAGTTGGCCCATCTTCACCAAGTCCAATAGAATCATGAGTTAAAACATAAATAACTTTCAAAGACATTAATGCAGAAAGCCTAATAGATGACCTCATATAATCACTGAATACTAAAAAAGTTCCCCCATACGGTATGAAACCTTTATGTAGAGCTATACCATTCATTATAGATCCCATTGCATGCTCTCTAATTCCGTAATGAATATAATTACCATAAACTTTACTAGAAGAAATCATTTTCATTTTACTTGTTTTAGTCAAATTTGATCCAGTAAGATCTGCTGAACCGCCAATTGTATTACCTATAGCTTGATTTATAATTTCAAGAGTTTTTTGGCTAGATTGTCGAGTAGCTAACTTAGGCATTTCTTGTTTCATTTGTTTTATAAATGAGTTAATTTTTTTATTATAGGATTTTGAAATAGTTCCGCTTATAAATGTCTCAAATCTATTCCTTTTGGGACTATTTTCAAATTTTTTTGTCCAAGTTTTAAATAACTCGTGAGACCTTGCTGAAGTTTTTTCCCATTCATTTAAGATTTTGGAGGGTATTTCAAAAGGTTTATTTGCCCAACCTAATGCTTTTCTCGTAGCATTGATTTCATCTACACCTAGAGGTGCTCCATGTGTCTTGGAGGTTCCAGCCAAACTTGGTGCACCATATCCGATTGTTGTTTTACAAGCAATAAGTGACGGTCTTCTTGATTTTTTTGCGTTAATGAGAGCTTTTTCAATCTCATTATGGTTATGGCCATCTATTGCTTGGGTATGCCAACCTGCGGCTTTAAATCTAGAAATTTGGTTGGCTGAGTTGGATAGATTTGTGGAACCATCAATTGAAATATTATTATCATCCCAAAGTACTACTAATTTTGAAAGTTTTAAGTGCCCTGAAAATTCAATAGCTTCGTGACTAATTCCTTCCTGAAGGCAACCATCTCCAGCAATTACATACGTATAATGATTTACTAAATTTGAACCAAACTTAGAAGATAATAATTTTTCACTTAAAGCCATACCTACGGCAGTGGCTAAGCCTTGTCCTAATGGTCCACTTGTTGTTTCTATGCCTTTTGCGTGTCCAAACTCAGGATGACCGGCAGTATTATAATTTAACTGCCTGAAATTTTTGATACTCTCTATTGGCATATCTTCATATCCCAAAAG
>QBZS01000051.1:0-6936 GCA_003279355.1 SAR116 cluster bacterium AG-335-N04 | reverse complement strand
CGGTTCTTCGGTTTTATTTTGTGAATTATCTTCTTCAGCCATTTATAAAATTCCATTCTTAGATGATTGAAGTACTTCGTAAATCAAGTTTATGGCTGTTCCTGTTAAATCAGAAAATGCATTTGAAATAGGACCTACTCCTGCATACAAAAATATAAATACACTTATTAGAGCTATTGGAAAACCAAAGGAAAAAAGGTTAAGAGAAGGAGCAGATCTTGTAATAATACCAATGGAACATTGTATTAATAATAATCCACCTACAACTGGTAAGCTGATAAGTGCTGCCAAATAAAGCATATTTCCAAAAGTACTAATGGCAGTTTCACTTACTTGGGAAAAATTTAGAAATATACCGATTGGCAAATATGTATAACTTTCTAATAACATTTTGATTATAAACAAATGTCCATCTAAGGATAAAAAGCAGGAAATTAAAAATAACGTTAAAACAGTACTTAGAACTAAAGTTTGTCCGCCTGATTGTGGATCAATCATACTAGACATTGAAAGTCCTGCAGTAGAAGCAATCTTTTCACCAGCAACAGCTGCAGCTGAAAATATAATATTTAAAATTAACCCTACAGATAAACCTATTCCTATTTCTGATAAAATTAGTATTAACAAATTAAAACCTAGCATATTTTGAATATCAGGTACCTTAATAACTGGAAATAAAAAGGCTGTAAGGCTAATACTAGCTACAATTCTTACTTGCAATGGAATACCACCTAAGGAGAAAAATGGTGCACTTATTAAAAATGAAGAAATACGTAATGATGCTACAAAAAAGATTACTAGATACTGGTATAAGTTAAATAAATTCACTCCAGGTAGACTTAATTCTGATCCATACATAAAAAATTTCTTTCAAATTCAATTTTGTCCTACACCAGCAACTTGGTCAAAAATAAAGTTAAAGTAATCAACCAGCCCCATCATAAAAAAATTACCCAACAAACCTATGCCTAACATTACAACTACAACTTTTGGAACAAAACTTAACGTCATTTCATTGATAGAAGTTGCGGCCTGAATAATTCCTATAAAAAGACCAATACCTAGCGCTAGAGCCAATATGGGACCTGACACCAGTAAAACTTGGTAAAAGGCCATACTTAACATACTAATATTTTCATCAAAATTCATTTTTTATCCTGCCGCAAATGTACTTACTAAAGAACCAACTGTCATACTCCACCCGTCAACTAAGACAAAAAGTAATAATTTAAATGGAAGAGCAACTAACATTGGAGAAAGCATCATCATTCCAAGTGACATCAATATAGAAGAAATGACCATGTCAATTACAAGGAATGGCAAAAATAATAAAAAACCTATTTGAAATGCAGTTTTAAGTTCACTCGTCATAAATGCTGGTAAAGCAATTCGAAATGGGATATCAGATACTTCATCAAATTTTTCAAGGCCAGCTAATTCTGAAAACATAATTAAATCAGTCTTTCTGGTATTTTTGACCATAAAACGTTTCATTTCGGAACTAGCTGTTTCAATTGCTTTTTCTGCTGGCAGAGTTTTATCCATATAGGGAACTGCTGCATTATCATATACTTTATTAAAAGTTGGAGCCATTATAAAAAATGTTAAAAATAGAGAAATTGCTATTAACACTTGATTTGGTGGTGTCTGTTGAGTTCCCAGAGCTTGACGAAGAATTGACATCACAATTATAATTCTTGTAAAGCTCGTCATTCCTAATACTAAAGAAGGAAGAACCGTTAAAGCTGTCATCAATAGCAAAATTTGTAAAGGGAACGAATATTCAGTAGTATCTCCATCAGTTGATACGTTCAATGCAGGGAAACCAGAAGATATTGTCTCGCCAAAAGCTTGAACTGGTAGACTACTTATTAAAAAAATAGTAACCAAAAAAGATACAATTTTACAAAAATTTTTGAATTTATTAATGATTTCTTCTTGTCTATCATTAAAATAAATCCTTTTAATTTGTTGAGGACAAATTGCTTTACACATCTCTACCACCTTTTTTATGAGCAGTTAATAAATCAGATATATTTACATGTTGTAGAGGTTTTGACTCATTGATTTTTTCTGGAAGTGAAGTTTTGTTATGAACAATTTTTTTTGATGATAATTTATCAATTTTTTTGTTTTTTGTATTTTCTTCATTTGATATGTTAGTATTTATTTGAGTTAAAGAACCTCTTCCAGACTTATGCCCAACAAAGAAAAAGTTTTCTTCTCCAACCTTAAGAACATATGCTAAATAACCATTTCTGAGTGATAATTGATTTAACACTTCAAGATTATTTTGATTTTTAATTATTTTTTTTAAAGGACCACTTTTTTTCTTTATTACAAAAGCTATAATAGCTAGCGTTAATAAAAATAAAATAGTAACGATTGCAGTTGTAAAGTCTGGAGCTGTTTGCGACATTTTAGCTTTCCTTTAAATTTTGATAAAGGAAGCAAAAAAGATGCCAACTCTGTAAAAGTATAAACTACTGATTTATATAAATAATTTGTTATAATAAGTTGTCAAAATTTTGAAGATTAAAGTTTTTGCACTCGATTTTCGGGATTAGTTACTTCAGTAAATCTTATGCCAAACCTTTCTCCAACCATGACTACTTCTCCTTTAGCAATTTGAACACCGTTAGCTAATATATCTAGAGGGTCACCTGCTAATCTCTCTAATTCAACTACAGAACCTTCATTTAGTCTTAAGAGATCTCTAATTTTTAATTCTGTAGAACCAACTTCTACTGTGAGTTTGACCTCAATATTTTCTAAAACTTTAAGATTATCTATTCCAGCACCCTCTGAAGAGGTTTCTTCGTTTGTTGGTGCTGTCTCATTTTCTGCCATTAATATAACTCCTACTAAATTATAATCTGTTTTTCAAACTAACTGCAACTTGCCCGTTTGTTTCTCCAATTTCAGCCTTAAATAATAACTTTTCATTTACAAGAAAATCAACCCCATCAACTGGAGGAAGGTTAATGATATCACCTTCTTTATATTTAACTAAATTTGATAGAGATACTGAAGGTTCACTAAGGATAGCTGACACAGGAAGAGGTACATTTAACACTGATTTTTCTAATCGCTCTCTCCAACTAGTATCATCATCAATAACATCAGACTGAACTCTTGAACGTAATAGTGATGCAATTGGCTTCAATGTTTGCAAAGGATATATTATGTCAAATGAAGCAGAGTCAATATTAGGTAATTGTACAACAAAAGAACAAATAATAACTGAATCTGTTGATTCAACAAGAGTAGCGAATTGTGGATTTATTTCCCTGGCTTGGTGTCTGATTGTAATAGGCATAAGATCTTTCCAAGCTGCTTGTAAACATTGCCCCATTCCGTCTGAAACAATTTCAATTATTCTGTCTTCAGTAGCTGTAAACTCAGCCTTTGAAGTTGGAAAATTTGCTAATTTTCCACCATAATAACAATTTGTTAAAACACTAACAAAAGAAGGCTCGAGTACAAGTAACATTGAACCCCTTAACTCATCTATCCTACTAGTAGTTAAACTCATAAAACTGTTGAGGCCGGCACTATATTCATCATAAGTTTTAACTTCAGGAGGAAATGGATTAATCTTAGGTTGAATTCTGATCATTGGCAAAAAAATACTTCTTACTAATCTTGCAAATCTCTCATTTATTAGTCTTAATGCATAATAATCTCCAAGAAGTTCTAGATTATCTGATCCAAATGTAAATTCTGTTACCTCAACCTCGTTGTTGATACCTGAATTCGCTGTTATTTCACCAGATTGGAGGCCCTCCATCAATGCAGAAACTTCATCAGATGATAATTTTCGAGATGTATTTGACATAATTCTACAACCCTATTTTATTGTAATATGAAAGCAGTAAAATACACATCTTCTATACCAGGAAACTCATTAAGTGTTTCTAACTTCTTATTGAGAACAACCATTAGCCTTTCCGAAAGTTTTTTCTTTCCGTCACTTCCAGAAATATCAGCTTCTGTAAAATCACTTATAGTTGACAATATCTCTGAACGAAGTGCTAACTGGTGAGAATCTACAACCTCCATAACCTTTTCATCATATTGAGTAGAAACTCCTACACTTACTTGTAAAAACTTTCTACTACCCTTTAGATTTGTTGTAAAATCTCCAGGAAATTCAAAATAAGTTGTTTCATAGCTATCAACATCAGGGATTGCTTTGACATTCTTCTTTATAATTCCATCTTCTCCAACTTCTTCACCTTCTTCGCTATTTTCACTTTTTTCTTTTTCTTTTTTTTCAGTTTCTTTACCTTCAATGATTTGATTAACTTCTGCAGAAGGATCCGGCTCTGGCTCTCCACCAAAAATCAAGTAACCAATACCTAGCCCAACTACTATAAGTAATAGACCTGCAACTACAAAAATAATTATTTTTAATAAATTACTCTTTTTTGGTTCTTCTTCAACTTCTTCTGCCATTTTTTTCTCACTACTATATTGTTAATATTATGCAATCACGTTTATCATATGTCTAGATGAATTGTTTTTAGCTATGGCATCACTTTCATCTTCACTATTTTTTATATTAATGTCAGATTGTATAGAATCTTTTTTATCTTTATTTTGTGAATTTTGTTTTGAATTATTTCTAGAATCAAATTTTTTACCTTCATTTTGTGCTGAAAAGTCTAAATTGATACCCTGCTCGTTAAAAAGTTTTTGAAGGTAATTTTCATTCTGATTTAAAGCACTAGTAACAAAACTATTTTCAGTAACTATTTTAACATTACTAACGCCATTTTTTAATTTAACTGATACCTTTAACAAACCTAGGTTTTTAGGTTTAAGATTAAATTCGATTTCCTCTCCGCCATTTTGAATAGCTTTTTCTATTCTAGATGTAAGTTTAGATGTCCAACCCTTCTGTGTTAGATCTAAATTATCAACAAAGTTTTCTAGAACAGAATTGTAACTACTGTTAGAAAATGAGGAGTCATTTTGTTGAGAAAAGTTACTACTAGTATTATTAGCTTGTGTTGAATGTTGAACATTCACAATTTGATTATTATTTAACTTGTTTTCAATAAACTTATGATTGTTTGAAGCTTCACTTATTTGGTTATTTATTAAGGCAAAATTCTTATTAACAAATGTTTTTTGATCAATATGTGAATTTATCTCATTTAATTGTTTATATTTTAATGAATTGGATTGAGGTAATTGATAGATTTTATTTGGGTGATTATTTTTCTTAATTTTTTTAACAAAATTTGTGATTTCTTTTTTATCATTATCAACTTTATTAATATTTTTATTTTCAGAGTAAATATTTTCCAAAGTTTTTGATATATTTATATTATCTTTATTTAGATGATTATTTCCACTAATATTAATTTTGCTTTCACTCTTTCTTACATTAGTTGATTTACTTTCATTATTTACAGAATTATTTGACTGGTGTTTTTGATTAATATTTGGTTTTAAACTGTCTATGTAATCAGTAGATTTTTTGCTATTAACATTTTTTTTATTTAAAATTTTTACATTAAATTCTTTCAAAGCAAACTTTTCTTCACTTAAAAAATTTAATATACTTTCTTTTAATTTAGGGCTAACATTTAAATCTATTTCAATTTGCTTTTTAATTTTTTTTAAATCTGATAAATTTTTATTTTCGTTTTGAAAATTAGAAATGAAGTTTGATAGATAGTTTATAATAGCAATTTCATCTTCTTTAAAAACAAATTCCTCTTCATCATTCAGTTTTGACAGTTCATCGTTTTCAAAATTTGTTGAGAATAAAGGATTTAATATAGATTTGTTTTGCTCTTCATTTTTGAGGCTAGATAATAAATCAATATTTTTATTTAAATCACTACTAATATTCATCTTAAATTCCATATTTTTAAGATTTCTGCAAATACAGTGCCATAAATAAAAATATATATCTTTAAGAATCAAATACTATTTATTATTTCTTCTTTCTAATTCCCTCACAAAAGATTTTTGATACTCTAAAAATTTTTCTTCAGCTTTGTTTTTTTTTAAATTATTTATTAAAATTTTCTTTTGTATTATTTGTTTTTCATTATATAGGTATTTATTTCTGTTGGTAGCTATATTTTTTTGGGTTTGGAGTGTATTTAAAAGTTGAGCATTATTCTTAAAATAACCTGAGCTAATTATTTTTTTTGAGGGATCATCCTTACTACTATCCATAATTGTATTAATTTGATCAATGAGGTTTTTATTTTTAGTAATTTCATTTTCCAACAAATTTGAGTTTGTAATTTCCTTGGAAATATCTCTTTTTCTAAGAGTTGCAAGTCTCTGAAATCTTTTAATTTTCTTTTCCAATTAGATGTCCTATTGATATAACTTTAATAATTCAGTTTTAGAACTGTCATAACTTGCTTTTTTGGTGTTAGTTTGGGATATAAACTCTATTAATTTTGGCCACATGCTTATAGCGTCATCAAGATCTTTATCTTGACCTTGAGTATAACCTCCCATTAATAATAAATCTTTATTCTCAATATAACTACTAATGTGTTTTCTAAATAATTTTGAAGCCTCAAGATGGTCTGCCGAAATCAAATCATCCATTACCCTGCTTATTGAATGAGAGATATCTACAGCAGGGTAGATACCCATCTGAGCATTTAACCTACTTAAGACAATATGACCGTCAAGTATAGCTCTTGCGGTATCAACAACTGGATCATTGTTATCATCACCATCAGCCAAAATTGTATAAAATGATGTGATACTTCCTTGACCTTTATCATTTGTTCCTGTTCTTTCTATCAAATTAGGAATCATTGAAATAACAGAGGCTGGGTAACCTTTTGAAGTAGCCGTTTCTCCTAATGATAAACCAATTTCTCTTTTAGCATGAGCAATCCTTGTGAGACTATCCATGATAAGTAAGACATTTTTATTTTGATCTCTAAAATA
>QBZS01000050.1:0-6948 GCA_003279355.1 SAR116 cluster bacterium AG-335-N04 | reverse complement strand
CTTATAAACCAGCACTTAATTACAAAACAAGCTTATAAAGATAATTTAGATTTAAACACAGAAGTTGCTTATTTATTAAAGAAAAATAAAGATCAAATAATGGCTAAATATTGGCTGAATAATTTTCTTACTAATCAAGTCAAAAAAGAGACTATAGACAAATACTATAATAATTATGTCGAAAATTTTAAATCATCAAAAGAATTCAATGCTAGCCACATTTTATTAAAAAGTAAAAAAGAAGCTTTGGAAATAATTAAAAAAGTAAAAAATAAATCCAAATTTTCTGAGTTAGCAAGAAAATACTCTATTGGACCGTCTGGAAAAAATGAGGGAAAGTTAGGTTGGTTTCAGTCAGGACAAATGGTAAATGCTTTTGAGAAGGCTACATTTGCACTAAAAAAAGGTACAATAACAGAAGCGCCTGTTAAAACTAAATTTGGGTACCACGTCATTATGCTGAATGACATCAGAAATTCTAAGCCAAAAGAATTAAATATAGTTAAACAACAAATAGTTGAGAGAATTAGAAAGTTTTCATTATCTAACCTAGAAAAAGAAATTAGAAAAAATCAAAATATAATTATTGTTGACTTTGAAGATGTTTCTAAAAAAGTAAATAATTAATTCTTATAGATTTTATTATGAAAAATAATCAAAAAAAAGATATTCATTTGGAAGGCATAAAAGTTTTCACTACTTTTTGTGGAATAAAAAACACTCCTAATAATGAAGATGATCTCCTGCTAGTTGAATTTGATAAATCATGTTCGATTGCCGGTGTTTTTACCAAATCTCTAACATCAAGTGCGCCTGTAAATCTATGTAAAAGTAATTTAAGTTCTGCAGAGCAAGCTACTGTTAGAGCCATTGTTGTTAATTCAGGAAACGCAAATGCATTTACGGGTAAATTAGGCGAGGAGTCAGTTTTAAAAATAAGTAAGTATCTTTCAAAAAAATTAAATTCCAATATTAACGAAATCTATACAGCATCTACAGGTGTAATTGGTGAACAGTTAGATACCAATAAAATTATAAACGGCCTTAAATCGATAACTTCTTGCGAAACTCATAGCTGGTTTAAAGCCGCACATGCAATTAAAACAACCGACACTTTCCCTAAAGTTGTAATGAGAACATGTCAAATTGAGGGTATTGAAATTGACATTGTCGGTATAACTAAAGGCTCAGGCATGATAGCACCAGACATGGCGACAATGTTAGGGTTTATTTTTACCAATGCTAATTTACATTCAGACACTCTTCAAAGGCTCCTAGCAAAAGCAAACGAAACTAGTTTTAACTCAATAACTGTAGACAGTGACACATCAACTAGTGATACAGTTTTATTGACTGCCACACGAATGGCTAATCATAACTTAATTACAAAATATTCAGACAGACGCCTTAAAGAGTTCAAAATTACTTTATCCAGCCTAATGTTAGAATTAGCGAAATTAATTATCAAAGATGGCGAGGGTGCATCAAAATTTATTACCATTAATGTTACAGGCGCTAAAACAAAAAAATCAGCGAAAAAAATTGCACTTTCTATTGCTAATTCTCCCTTGGTTAAAACTGCAATTGCTGGGGAAGATGCTAATTGGGGCAGAATAATTATGGCTATAGGTAAATCAGGAGAACGTGCGGAGAGAGATAAGATTAAAATTTACATAGGTGATGAATTAGTCACTAATAAAGGGATGCTTCATAAAAACTATTCAGAAGCTCGAGCAACAAAACACCTAAAACAAGATGAAGTTTATTTGTCAATAGATGTTGGGGTGGGTAGAAGTTGTGGAAAAGTATATACGTGTGATTTAACACATAAATATATTCAGATTAATGCCGATTATAGATCATAAAAATTTAAAAATTGTTGTTTCAATTGCTCTTATAAATAATGAAAACGAGATTTTATTATCAAAAAGACCTGAAAAAAAACACTTGTCTGGATTTTGGGAATTTCCTGGAGGTAAAGTTGAAGAAGGTGAAACTCCTGAAAAAGCTTTGATTAGAGAAGTTAAAGAAGAATTAAATATTGATATCAATAACAAATGTATTGCCCCTTTATCTTTTAGTGAGTTTGATTATAACAATTTTCAATTGTTATTGCTTTTGTATATTTGTAGAAGATGGGATGGAGTACCTATGTCTATGGAAAATAATAAATTAGAATGGGTCAAACCAAATATGCTTCGAGATTATAAAATGCCACCTGCAGATGATGCTTTAATATATTGTTTACAAGATCTATTTTAAAAATTTAAATGATTTAGGAATACTCATGAACAAAGTTAACAAGGTTGTTATATATACAAGTTCTTTATGTGGATTTTGCTACAAAGCAAAATCTTTATTAAAAAGAAAAAACATTCTTTTTGATGAGATTAATGTTGACATAAACTATGAAAAGAAAAAAGAAATGATTAATAGATCAAATGGGAGAACGTCGGTACCACAAATTTTTTTTGATGACCAACATATTGGTGGGTGCCATGAATTGTATAAACTTGATCAAGAAAATGGATTGGAGATTTTTCAATAAATAACATATCAAAACATCTATCAATCGCATGCCTTCAATACGCTTCAACAAAGGATGAACTACTTACTTTAAAAATTATAAAAAAATTAATAAAAGAGGCCGTTGATTTGGGTGCTGAATTTATTGCTTTGCCTGAATGCGCTACTTCTCTTCATGAAAATTCAACAATTACAAAAGAATTAGCAAAACCAGAATTGAAAAATTTTAGCCTACAAACTCTGATGGCATTGGCCAAAAATAATGCAGTTTATATTTTAATTGGTTCTTTACCAATAAAGTTAGAAAATAAAATAACTAATAGATCCTTCTTAATTGGCCCTGATGGAAAAGTTTTGTGTAAATATGATAAAATACATTTATATGATGTTAATTTACCAAATGGTGATATTTATAGAGAATCAGATACTTACTCATCTGGGAATAAAGCTGTTATTGGCGAAATAAAAGAAAATAAATTAAAAATCGGAATGACGATTTGCTATGATCTAAGATTTCCAAATTTATACCAAGATTTAGCTAAGAATGGTGCAGAAATTATTACTGTTCCTTCAGCTTTTTCGAATGTTACTGGTCCGCATCATTGGCACACACTATTGAAAGCTAGAGCTATTGAAACCGGTTCATTCATAATTGCGCCAGCTCAAAGTGGTAAACATCAATGTGGAAGAACAAGTTTTGGACATTCTTTGATTATTTCTCCTTGGGGGAAAATTTTGAGTGATGCGAAGAAAAAAGAAGGCTTAATTTATACAAGAATAAATTTACAAGAAGTTACATTAGCCAGACAAGCAATACCAAATATATTTAGCAAAAAAAAATATTCAACCAATATTTAAGTATTTATCTTCTTTTTGTTTTAAGATTTCTTCTTTACTTAATGATAATAAGATGTCTAGTCTTTTTTCTATAATATTTCCTATGGCATTTATAGCCATCTCAGGATTTCTATGAGCACCGCCAACAGGTTCTGGAATTACTTCATCAATGATTTTAAATCTTTCCATATCTTGTGCGGTTAATTTTAAAGCTTCTGCCGCCTTGTCTGCATTATCTGCACTTCTCCACAAGATAGAAGAGCAACCTTCGGGTGAAATAACAGAATAAATAGCATGCTCTAACATTAAAGTATTGTTTGCGACAGCAAGAGCAACCGCTCCGCCAGAGCCACCCTCACCTGTAATTATTGATATAGTTGGCACTCTGATTTCTAAACTTTTTTGTATGCATCTAGCTATAGCCTCTGCCTGTCCCCTTTGTTCGGCTCCTTGTCCTGGGTAGGCTCCAGCAGTATCAACAAACATAATTATTGGTATAAGAAATTTATCTGCCAAATCCATAAGTCGTGCTGCTTTTCTATAGCCTTCAGGCCTAGCCATACCAAAATTTTTTAAAATTCTGTCATCTGTATTTTTTCCTTTATCAATACCCATAACAATAATGCTTTTACCTTTAAAAATTGCTGTTCCACCTGTAAGGGCATTATCGTCAGAAAAATTTCTGTCACCAGAAAGAGGTATGTAACATTCAAATAATTGTTTAACAATATCTTGAAAATGAGGCCTTTCAGGATGTCTGGACACCTGAACTTTCTGCCACGGAGTAAGTTGTGAATAAGTAGATTTTAATTCTTTTGCAACTGCCCCTTGAAGTTTACCAATTTCTTCAGCTATATTTATATCAGTCCCAGAGGATAAATGACGTAACTCTTCTATTTTTCCTTCAAGATCTGATATTTGTTTTTCAAAAGATAGAAAATGTTTAATCATTTTAAAAGCCTTCGTTATTTTTAAAATTCATTTTATTTAAAGGGTGAGTATCTTTAATAAGGCCTGAGAGCCTCTCTGATTTGACATAGGTATATATTTCAGTAGTGCTTATATCAGCATGACCTAGCAGTTTTTGTAAAGATCTTAAATCAGCTCCTCGATTTAGCATATGAGTCGCAAAACTGTGCCTAATGTTATGAGGTGAAATTTCCTTTTTATCAATGCCTATACTTTTTGACAAACAAGATAAGTCTTTGTAAATAATTTGACGTGAAATATGCCCGCTACCATTTTTGTCAGGAAACATATATTTATTATCTATTGATCCCTGTAAGGTAGATCTATGCTCTAACCAAATATCTATTACATTTTTAGCTTCTTTATTAAAAGCGACCATTCTATAAACATCACCTTTACCCTTAATTTGCAACTTTTCAGTTATATTTATAAAGTCTGATAATGGCAATTCTAATAACTCAGTAATCCTCATACCTGTTGAGTATAAAATCTCTAGTATTGTTAAGGTACGCAAACATTTATTTTTTTGAAGAGATAAATCTTGCGATTTTTCGTAATCATACTTAGCTTTTTCTAAAAGAGAAATCATAACATTTTCTGATAAAGATTTAGGTAATTTTACATGCTTTTTAAAACTTTCTTGATTACTCAAGGGGTTTATTTTTATAAAGCCCTCTTCTTTTAAAATTTGATAAAATTGTTTAAGTGATGAAAGTTTTCTATTTAATGAGCTTGGTTTAAAATTCTTTCTTCTTAATAAAAAAAATATTTTTTTAAAATCGTGTTCTTGCGCTTCTAAAGCATCGATATTATTGTCGTTCAATAAATTAAGTATTAAATTTATATCAGATCTATATGCGCTTTTAGTATTTTTAGATAGGCCTTTCTCTGAACTAATAACATTCATTATTCTGTTAACCAACTCGATATTTTGATCTTTGTTTTTTTTCATCAATAAACTTTTTTAAAAATTAATAAACTTAGAGGTCATTATTTCATAAGTAATTTTATCAGCTAAATCTAACAAACCTATTTTAATAAGTGCCGACCTTATAGTAATCATATTGTTTATATCAAAATCAACTAACGTAGTGTCATCCATTAATCTAGCTATAAGTAAAACTGTTAGCGCTTTTCTGTCATTATCAGCGGCTTGTTCAATAGATTTTCTTAAAATAAAGTTTTTTAAACTATAACTATTTTCCCATCTAATAAAACTATTGCCGTCCAATTTTTTTTCATCTGTAATATTTACATAATCAAGCCATTCAATTGAACTTGGTTCTTTCATCCCTGATTTTTCAATAATAGGAATAATAGGCCATGCTCTTTCTTTTAGAATTACTTCCCAATTCCAAGTCTTATCTTTCTCTAACATTATAATATTTGCTAAACTATTATCTGGATGTAAGTTTGGTTTGGAAATTATCATCAATCTATTTATTGAATTATTTAGTTCTTTTGTCAGAGAAGATTTATCTATCTTTTCTAAAACAGGCATATATAAATCAGCAATATCTTTAAATCTTCCATTTCTAATTTCTAATTTAATAAAAGTTATTATTGACTCTGCTTTTTTAATTTCATCTTTCATCGTTATTATTGCTAACCAAACATTAGCTCTATTCAACCCATTAGGTTTTTTTGTATAACTAGATAAAGCTTTTTTTATATCAATATTACCGTCGGCCACTGATTTATAATTTTCAATTATTTCATTAACATTTACAAAACTATAATTCATTTTTTTGTCTAATAGAAAAGATCTAGCACTTGGAGTTAAATAAGTAAGTGATAAAAGAGAATCTGTATACTCAACTGCAAAATGAGCAATGTAATTTGCTTTAATTGGAACCTTTAAAGTATCCATCATAATTACATGTAAAGGCTGAATTTTATTATATTCATTTTCCAAATTAAAAGTTTTTTGGTTATTATTAATAATCTGAAATAAATTTTCAAAAATTTTGTCTGAAAAACCTCTTGATTTTATTAAATCCAATATAAACTCTGACTGGTTTACTTTACCGTCTATCGCAAGACAAAAAATTCGAGCCATTTGCCAGAAGTTATCCGAATGAACTTTTGATTTTTTATTAACATATTGGCACGCTTTTTTGTCTTGACGGTTTATTAGTTCATATTCTGTCTGCCAACGTTTCCAAAAATTCCACCTTTTGCCTCCTGGCAACTGAGTAACTAATTGATATAATTTTTGGCTCTCTCCACCACTTTTAATTTTATATAATCTAGTTTCTAAGAATTTAACTATATTATCTGAATTACCAATTGGTGGATTAGACGTGCTTAAGTACAAATCGCTTAAAAAGACATGTAGGCTTTTACTTAATAGTATGTCTGGAATGTAATTAAAATATTCAATTATATCAGACGCCTTCATTTTAGTCCAAATATCTAGACCCATTATTTCATTTACGTCTGTTTTAATGCCTAGTGATCCCAGTGAAGGCTTTTCTAATTTACTTACTTTAATAGTAGAATTTTTATTATTATCCAAAGGTTCTTTATTAGTTGATTTAGTAGTTTGGGAGTACACTTCAATTTCAGCCATATTTAATAGAAAAATAAGACAACTACTTAAAAAAAAATTTAATA
>QBZS01000049.1:0-7040 GCA_003279355.1 SAR116 cluster bacterium AG-335-N04 | reverse complement strand
CTTAACATCAGCTATACCTACACCACTATTATTGCCTTTTGTCACTCGCTCACTGGTATAAGTTGCAACACCTTCTGAACCTGCGAGACCCAAAGAGTCTGCTTTAGCATTCAATAGACCAACATTTAAAGCATCATCGCCGTCAATGCCAATTTGAAAGTCAACAGAAGTAATAGAACCATCTAATAAAGCTATTTTATTAAAGTTTGTATCACCAGCAATGTTGTCTATTTCAGCTGATAATGAGGATACCTCATTTTGTATCATATCACGATCTGATTGGCTTAAAGTACTGTTGCCAGCTTGTACAGCCAGTTCACGAATTCTTTGAAGAATACTCTCAATTTCGCCAAGAGCGCCTTCAGCTGTCTGCGTCATAGAAATAGCATCGTGACCATTTCTGATCGCAACATCTAAACTTCTTACTTGTGCTTCCATTTTAGAAGCAATAGCTGAACCGGCAGCATCATCAGCAGCACTATTAATTCTTTTACCGCTAGATAATCTAGCCATTGACTGATCAAGCATTGCTTTTTGTTCAGTCACATTTTTTTGGGCCACTAATGCAGCCATATTAGTGTTAACACTAGTCATGTTGGTAACTCCTATTAAGGTTGATTTATGTTCTGTACAATTCACTACGACTAGAGAAAAAAATGTTTAATAATTTTTTTTTTGGCACTTTAATTGCTTCTGCAATTTAGAATATAGAAAATTTTATCTTTTATGGATTTACCTGTAATAGCTCTATTACGCTTCTTTTAAGAGTAATTCCACGAAGCAACACTTATAATGAATTAAAATATATGCAATAGAAACAGTCATCTTAAGCTAAAAAGATGTAATTAAACTAGTTAATTATATCTTTATATTTATAGGTAAAATAAAAATTATTAGCTATAAGTGATTATAATGATAAGAAATTTTTATCTTTTATTCAATAGATTCTGTTTGTGAATTTAAATCTGCAAGCAAATTAAATTGATCAGTGACTTCTTTGTTGATTGTAGTTTCTCATGCAGACAACTGACCATCAGTTGTATCTAAAACATCTGTTAAGAAAGATGTTAATTTTTTTATTAAACTTTGACCGTAATAAATTGTAGCATTAGCGCCTATAACAGAATACTTTACTTTAAGTCCTGCTGCATTTCCAGACAGGTCTTTTCCAACAATAGTAAATGAATAACCACTTTCATTACAACTTTCACTTGTTATTTATAACCTTTTACTTACATCATCAGTAAATGAACCAAAATTAATTGAACTACCATTTAGTATTAATTCTCAAGAAGCCGTACCGGATTATGAAGAATTTACAAAGGGATGGAATAACTAAAGTGTTAACCATTCTAATGAGTCATAAACAGTGATTACCGTAATCAGAGTCAATTATATTTCAGATGTGATTATAATGTCTGTAGAATTCTGTATAAGTCAAGGATGGGTATAGTTAGATATATGTATTTAGTGTGTGCTGCAGATTGAGTTGTTTAGAATTGAAATTTTCAAAACCCGGATTATAAAACCCCAATGAATTTTACTTGAGCTAATCTAGTTCAAATATTAATTTTTATGGTCACATTCCCTGGTAATGGCATTAAATTTGCTGAAGAGATTAATATAAATTTGATGGAGAAAATAATGGAAATAAAAGCACTAACTTTTCCAAATTATGGAACTGTAGAAACTCACTTAGCAGACGAATATGTTTCCAATTTTTACAAACTAATTGAAGAAGCTAAGGAAAAACCACATAGTATGAATAACATTTTAGCAGGAAATATTTCTTCATCAATTGAACTGAATATGAAATCTAAGTTTGCAACTAATTTTGTTAAAAATGTGATACCAAGTATGGTAACAAGTTATGTTAAACAATATGGCTTTCCGATTAAGCACATAACGAAACACATCCAAGATAATTCTATAACTTTAGAGGAATTATGGGTAAACTTTCAAAGAAAACATGAATTTAATCCAATCCATGACCATAATGGAATGCTTAGTTTTGTAATATGGTTATCAATACCTACCTCATCAAAAAAACAAAATGAATTACCATTTTCTAAAAATAGTGGCTCTAAGGGTTTGATTTCTAATTTCAGTTTTGTTTATACTGATATATTAGGAAATATTAAAAATTATGTTTATCAAATGGAAAAAGATATTGAAGGTTATATGGTTATGTTTCCATCTAGATTGATGCATCAAGTTTTTCCTTTTTATGAATCTGACAAGGAAAGAATTACTATTTCAGGCAATGTAGGGATAAGTACCAAACAAGTTGTTACAAAGGAATTAGCTACAGAAGAGAATAAAGTTTCTGACTACGCTTCATAAAGATTAGCAATGAAGTATATTACCATCTTATTATCCTAAATAAATGAAAAATTATCTATCTGTTATATAATAAGGTTTACCCACTTACTATTCTAGTAACGGTTAATGAAGGATAAACCAAAAGATCGACAATTATGTGCCTTTTGACAGGGGTTCAGTATTACATTATCAAAATGTAGTTTACATGTAGCTGTAAGTGGTGCATTTAAGATGAGCTTAACTACTCTTCACCCGCTCCGACCCATGTATTTCACCTTACATAAGTAGTTGATATTTATATATATTTTGTAATGTATGTTTAGAGGATTGACCATATGGTAAAACCTATAACTAAAGAAACTTTGTTCATGAATTGCATGGAACTAGACTTTGCAACAAAAGTAGAATTAGAACATTGGATGGCAACTTTTTGAAGAGAAAGTATGGACAGAAGATGTAATAAAGAATTATCTAAAGCAGGATTAGTAAGAAGAACTGTTGCACAAGTCTAGAACAAACAAAATCACAGATTAACTAGCACATTTGAATATGAAAATGAGAATGCTTATAAAGCTTGTCAAAAGATCATTGAAGAAAAAGTAATGCCTAAAGCACTAGCAAGTTACACAATAAAAGCTAGAAATAATAAAGGTGTAATTTTTTATGACTATAGAAGTTAATTTAAATCTTTTTACTGCAAAATATTTTTAGTCATTATCTTTCATGGCATCCAACAGATTAGTTAGATATTCACCTGTTGACTTCAAGCTGGTTACAGCTTTCTCCATTTCGGTAAATTGAAGAATATATCTGTCTCTTATAGATTCTGTTTGTGAATTTAAATCTGCAAGCAAATTAGATTGATCAGTAACTTCTTTATTAATTGTAGTTTCTCGTGTCGACAACTGACCATCAGTTGTATCTAAAACATCTGTTAAGAAGGATGTTAATTTTTCTATTAAACTTTGACCGTAATAAATTGTAGCATTTGCACCTACTCCAGAATACTTTACTTTCAGTCCTGCAGCATTTCCTGAAGAAATTGTAAATGTATTATTTGCTACATCAGCTATCATCGCCGCACTATCTAAGGTAGCTGATCCAGTAACACCTGTAGTTGTTATGCCAGCACCAGTAGTACCAACAGTAATAGACCCAGAAGAATTGCTTGATGGAGTAACTGATGTTACTGTTCTGAAAGTTTTAGATCCAAACACTGTTAAATTTGAAGTTGGACCTGTAATTACCTCTGTTTGTGAATTCCCAGACAGGTCAGTTCCAACAATAGTAAATGAATAACCACTTTCATCACCACTTTCACTTGTTATTGATAACCTTTTACCTGTATTATCGGTAAATGAACCAGAATTAATTGAACTACCATTTAATGTTAATGCTGAAGAAGCCGTACCGGATTGTGAAGTAGAAATCGAATCTGTGTCTGCTACTCCTGACATTTTTAAAAAACTATTAAGATTACTTCCAATGGCGTCAACTACAATTGAAGATGAAGCACCTATTGACCCTGAAGTGATTGAATATGTCCCATTTGAGTGGTTTACAGCCACTGATTTGCCTGCAGCAGTTAGAGTAATGTCTGCATTTAAAGCTGTTTGAATTGCAGTAGCAAGGGCCGCTTCTGATGTATAGTGGGCAGCTGGGATACTCACTGATCCTGATTGAGTTCCATCAACTGTGACTTGAATAGTATTGTTGGATGCAGTGATTTCAGGTGAAGTATCATTAGTGTTAAGTCCTGTAAACGCCCCAGCAACATATGCAGTCATAGCAAAGGCATATGATCCAGCTAAAGGTGCTTTGACTGATCCACCACTTGCTGTTAATAGACTGGATGATGAAGAATACATCGAATTAAAAATAGCATCTAAAGATGTTGGATTATTTTTCAACTCGTTTTCAAGTACGGTTGTGTTTAAACTAAGAAGTCCATCTTTTTCAGTTCTTACACCAAGATTAGATAAATATACTCCATTTGCTCCAAATCCTGTTAATTGAGTAGATGTAAGTGAATTCAATTGCTTTTGGATGCTTTTAATAACTGGATCATCAGATAAGTCTCCAGCCTCATCAGTGAGTGAGCCTCTAAAAGTTTTTTCATTAAGTAAACCTCTAGCATCATTAACAGCAGTTATAAAAGATTGTAGATTTGTAGTGGCTGAGCTTGTATCTACAGAACCTATTAAGTTTGCTGGTGTATCAGTCCCATTAACCGTTGTTGATGAAAGTAAATTCAAGTTGTAACCTGTAAATAAGTCGGTTATAGAATTTGAGGATCTTGTCAATGAGATTCCATCAACAGTGAAAGATGCATCTGTCCCAGCTAATTTTTGCTTTGAAGCATTCGTTGTTGTATTATCAATACTTGCTAAACCTGACCCAGATGGACTCTCAGTTGCTGTTATTCTTAAAGCATTTTCTTTTCCGTCTTGGGACTTTAATACGAGAGTAAAAGTACCATCACCTGCTCCTAGAACACTTGCCGTAACCCCATAATCTAATGCGTTAATTTTATCCTTCAAAGACTCTAATGTATCAGTATTTAAAACAGTAAGTGATTTTGAACTTACTGTAGAACTCGCCACAAAACTACCCGAAGACCAATCCCCTCTTTCGAGTACAAGACTGCCTGCTCCAACAATGGATGTACTTGAAGTATAATTCTCAAAAGCTAATGTTTGTCCTTTTGCTAATGTTGAAATACTAATTGATGAATTTATAGCAACAGCCGTTGACGGATCTGATATAGTTGCACTTATTGCAGAACTTGTTGAACTTACATTTAATGAAGTATTTCCAGTAAGTGATTTAATAGAAGTGGAAAGTTTTGATAACGCACTTTTTATTTCACCAATTGCAGAAATAGCAGTGTTTTTTGTATCAATTTTAGATTGAATTTGGTTTTCTTTTGGTGCCTGTTCAGCTTCAACAAGGCTGTCAACAATTTGAGTTACATTTAGACCACTTCCACCTTGATTTAGAGTACTTAAATAATCTACAGTCATTTAAAATCCATAAAATTAATAAAACTTGTACGACCTTTAAACTGCAACTTTTATGCCTTTTATTAGATAATATTCTGAAATCTTACTTAAAGTATTTATTTAAATGACATTCTTATAAAAATATGTAGTAATTTTATTGGAGCTCATAATGTTTAAAAAAATAAACATCAAAGCGTTTGGAGAAGGTATTTCATTATTATTAATTGCAACTATAATTGGGGCAATTGTATCATTTGTTGCCCAACTTTTCATTATAGGCGCAAAAAATATTTATGAGTTTATCTTCAATAATAATGACTTTATACTTACATTTTATATAGGAGACACCTCTCTAAATTTAATACCTTTAATTGTTTGTGTACCAAGTTCAATCTTGGTAGGTCTTTTAATGTATTATCTAAAATTACCAAGGTGGTTTGGACCTGCAGATACAATTTATGCAGCTCATCACAAAGCTGGAATTCTTAACTTAAAAGGTGGGTTTGCATCTACTTTAGCATCATTTATCTCAATAAGTGGTGGTGCGTCAGTTGGTATTTATGGTCCCCTTGTTCATTTTGGTGCGACTGTCTCATCATTTATAAGACGTCAAAAATATATTCCTAAAATTCCACATGATATAATAATTGGCAGTGGTGTCGCTGCTGCTATTTCGGCTGGGTTTGGAGCTCCTCTTGCAGGAATTATATTTGCTCATGAAACTGTATTGAGACATTTTTCTATGAAGGCTGTAGCAGCACTTGCTATTGCATCTATGGTAGCCAATTACTCGGCTACTGAAATAGGAATTGTAAACCCACCTCTATTGTTATCAGCAATCCCCTTTGAAATGAGTGATATTTTAACTAGCTTAGCTTTGATAGGTCCATTAGCCGCATTTGTTGCAATAATTTTTATGAAATCAATGATCTATCTTGGTAGTATTCCATCAAAATTTAAAATACTAAGTTGGCAAGCTCCAATAATCGCCGGATTTGCTTGTGGTTTATGTGGAATGATATTTAGTGAAATACTTGGTTTGGGCACTGAAACACTTATTTCAGTTATTACAAACAAACAAAACACAGTTTATTTGGTTGCCCTATTAGTTGGAAAACTTGTTCTGACTAGTATTTGTATTGGTTTTGGTTTCTTTGGAGGTACATTTTCACCAGCTCTTTTTTTAGGAGGTGTCCTAGGTGCTATAGTTTATCAATTACCAATGACATCGGTTAACCCTGATTTATTGTCAGTTCTTGCTGTTTCGGGCATGGCTGCAGTTTCCAGCTCTGTAATTGGAGCTCCAATAACCGCAATAATTTTGGTTTTAGAACTTACAGGATCTTACGAATACGCAATAGCGGCAACATTGCCAATAGTGATCTGCTCATTTATTACAAGTAGAACATTTGGGAATAGTCTATTTGATAAACAACTAACGTTAAGAGGTGTCGCCATTACAAAAGGTCGAGAACAAATACTTTTAAATGAAGTAAAAATAGAGAATTATGTAAATAAAAAATTTACTAAATTCACTTCAAAGACATCTATTGAAAAGGCTTTTAAATTATTGACTAAGGAAAAAACAACTGAAGGATATATAGTATCAAAAGAAAATATATATATCGGTAAAATCAGTCTATTAAGTCTAGTTAATAAAAATCACTCAAATATAGTTGACTACACAGAAATAAAACCTCTTATCATTGATCCAAA
>QBZS01000048.1:0-7116 GCA_003279355.1 SAR116 cluster bacterium AG-335-N04 | reverse complement strand
ATTCGTCGTTTAATAATACAGTCGTTACAATAACGGACATTCAAGGAAATGCCATTTCATGGTCTTCATCGGGAAGCATGGGTTTTAAAGGATCTAGAAAATCTACTCCTTATGCCGCTCAACTAGCTGCAGAGGATGCTGGTAAAAAAGCTTCTGAACACGGTGTAAAAACAGTTGACATTCAGGTACAAGGTCCTGGCTCTGGAAGAGAATCTGCTTTAAGAGCTCTTCAAACTATTGGATTTCAAGTTAACTCGATAAGGGATGTTACACCTATACCACATAACGGTTGTAGACCCAAAAAAAGAAGAAGAGTTTAGACAATTTATTTAAAACAATTACAAAAACTAAGTTTTTTATTTATAGAGAGTAATCATGATCGAAAAGAATTGGAAAGAAATAATAAAGCCTTCTAAGTTAGAAGTTAGAAATGAGAAGAATCCTGAATATACTTCAAGTATAATAGCAGAACCTCTTGAGAGAGGTTACGGAGTGACCATTGGAAATGCACTTAGACGAATATTATTATCATCTCTCCAGGGATCAGCTATTACTTCAATACAAGTTCAAGGTGTACTTCATGAGTTTTCATCAATACCAGGTGTGAGAGAAGATCTTACTGACATAATATTGAATGTAAAAGGAATAAAGGTTAGAATGGATTTTGATGGAATAAAAAAAATTCAACTAAATGTAGATGGGCCTTCAACAGTTACTGCAGGCATGATAGAGTGTCCACCCGAAGTTGAAATAATGAATAAAGATCACGAAATATGTACTCTAGATCAAGGAGCCAAACTTAATGTAGAGTTTTCTGTAGAAAATGGAAAAGGATATGTATCGTCCGCTATTAATAGAAAAGAAGATATCCCAATCGGTGTCATCCCAATTGATGCAATTTTTAGCCCTGTAGTTCAAGTTTCGTATGATGTTGACAATGCTCGTGTTGGTCAACAAACAGATTATGATAAACTATCTTTAATGGTTACAACTGATGGATCAGTTTCACCAGAAGACGCGGTTGCATTTTCTGCTAGAATTATGCAAGATCAGTTAAATAACTTCATTAACTTTGAAGAACCAGAAGAAGAAGAGGTTCCAGAAGTTCTTGAAGATTTACCTTTCAATAAGAATCTTCTGCGTAAAGTTGATGAGTTAGAACTTTCAGTTAGATCTGCAAATTGTTTAAAAAATGACAATATAGTATATATAGGGGATTTAGTTCAAAGATCAGAACCTGAAATGTTACGAACTCCTAATTTTGGTAGAAAAAGTTTGAATGAAATAAGAGAGGTATTAAAAGTTATGGGTTTGGAACTTGGAATGGATGTAGAGAATTGGCCACCAGAGAATATTGAAGATTTAGTTAAAAGAATCGAAGAACCGTTTTAGCTTTCAAAAACTTCCTTAGGAGACATAGATGAAACATAAAATTAAAGGTAAAAAATTAAATAGAACTTCTTCTCATAGGAAAGCTTTATTTAAAAACATGGCCCAAGCTATTATTAAGCACGAGCAGATAATAACTACTTTGCCCAAAGCTAAAACAATGAAACCAATTGTAGAGAAGCTTATTACTTTAGCCAAAAAAGGGAGTTTACATGCTAAAAGGCAAGCATATTCAAAGTTGCGTGATGATAAGATGGTAACCAAACTTTTTGGAACTCTTGCTACACGATATGCTGATAGAGCGGGTGGATATACACGTGTTTTAAAGGCTGGTTATAGGTATGGAGATGCTGCTGCAATGGCTGTCATAGAATTAGTAGACCGTGACGAAGATGCAAGAGGTTTAGACAGTGGGCCAGTTCAAAACATAACTGAGAGTTCAGACGAACCTAAAGAATCTATTGCTAGTTAGTTGCAATATTAAATTAGAACATAAACCGTTCTTTTTAGGAACGGTTTTTTTTTGAGAAAACTATGCATTTTGAAAATTATATTGGAATAGATTGGTCAGGAGACAAAAATAATTTTCAAAAAGGTATAAGTGTTTCCTTATGTAAAAATGGAGTTGATGCCCCAATAATCATTGAACCGCCTGAAAAGTATTGGTCACGTTATAACTTAATAAATTGGCTAAATAAAATATTAGCAAAAGAAAAATCACTAGTAGGATTTGATTTTGCGTTTTCTTATCCATTTTATGACTATTTTTCATATTTTCCCGGTATCAAAGATAGCCCAACAAATGTCAAAAGTTTATGGTCAATGATTGATATTATAAACCAAGAAAAAGAAAATTTATATGGTGGTGAGATATGGAACCAAAAACCATATTGTTACTTTTATAACGCTCCAAAATCAAAAGGTAAACTTTATATTACTAGAAGAAGGGTAACAGAAATTGATGCTAAAAACAAAATACATTCACCTAGTCCTACTTTTAACTGTGTAGGTCCAGGTGCAGTTGGGACAGGTTCTTTGGCAGGAATGAGAACACTTAATTTATTCAATAAGCAAGTAAATATATGGCCTTTTGATAATTATAGTATATCAAATAAAAGTGTTTTTGTAGAGATTTTCCCTACTTATTATTTTAGAATTTCTTCAATTAAACCTGAAAAAAAATGTTGGTTACACACTAAAAAATATTAATAAAAGTTTGAGCTATTTTAATTCAAAACCGCTTGATAAAAAACAAGTAATTGGTGGCCCAGACCAAGATGATGCAGATGCAATTATTTCTTGTGCAGCTTTGAGATATTTTTCTTCTCAAAAACATATATGGAATGTACCAAATATGTCTATAAAAGAAGGCTGGATATTTGGTGTTTAAACAAAAATTATGATTGAGAATGGAATAATTTAAAATGAGAAATATTAAGATTCCAAAATCAGAAGATGGATCTAGGTTTGATAGATGCTTAAGAAGATTGTTGGGATATATAAACCAATCAGTATTAGAAAAATATTTAAGATTAGGATTGATTTTATTAGATAAAAAAAAAATAAAGTCATCGGTTAAAGTAAAGTCAGAACAAATAATATTTTACTCTGATGAAATAAACTTTGAGAAAAAAAATACTAAAGAAAATTGGGACCAAGTTGCAAGAAAGTATTATACAAACTTATATAACAAAATTTTAATCAAAGAAACAAAAGAATACATAGCTATAAATAAACCCTCTGGTCTTGCTGTACAGGGTGGTACTGCACAAAAATATCATATAGATGGTATGTTAAGATATTTGTTCAAAGATTCTAATTCTATTAAACTTGTTCATAGAATTGATAAAGATACCTCAGGATTATTACTAGTTGCAAAAGATCAACAAACGGCTATAACATTATCAAATTATTTCAAGCAAAGAAAAATCATTAAAACATATTTAGCTATTGTGTCACCTTCTCCAAAAACTGAAATGGGAGTTATTGACTTACCTATTTATAAAGCGGGTGTTAAAGACAAAAAAAAATGATTGTTGATCATGATAAAGGAAAAAAAGCAATTACCGAATATAAAGTTTTAGACAAAGTTAGTTCACGAATTGCTCTAATTGCTCTTTATCCCAAGACAGGTCGAACTCACCAGTTAAGAGTGCATTTAGAGCATACAAATACTCCAATTGTTGGCGATAAAAAGTATACTGGTTCATTAAAAGTCTATTCTTTAGATCATAGATTATTAGAACATGAAAGTATTTCGCAAATTAAATGGAGTCACGACTGCATAAAGAATTTACAATTACATGCTTATTCAATTAGAATGCCTTCAAATGATTTAATAGAAGCTGAAGTTTCTGAAGATTTTAAAAAAACTTTAAAATTTCTAGGTTTACAATTACCAAAAAACATCGATAAAATATTCATGTAATTATTGGAGATTTTCTTGCCTGAAAATGTAAAATTAGCGTTGTTTGATTACGATGGAACAATAGTAGACTCAGCAATTATGATAGTTGAAGGTGCGATTGCAGCGTTTAGAATGTGTGGTTTACCAGACCCTGATCCAAAAAAAGTAAGAGAAAATATAGGAAAACCACTTGCTATTGCATTAGATGAATATATGCCACCTGGATATAAGGTAACACCAGATCAAATATCTGAAGCATATAGATCATGGTACGCAGAACAAGGAAGATTAGGGTTGCAAAATGAACCACTTTACCCTGGGGTCATTGATTTAATAAAAGAGCTGAAAACTAATGGGTGGTTAATTGGGATAGCCACAAATAAATCACGTGTGGGCTTAACTAATGGTCTAGCAAAACATCATTTGTCAGAATTTTTTGATATTACTTTAAGTACAGATGAGAATATTCCAAAGCCTAATCCTGCTATGGCTATAAAAGCAATGAAAGATTTGGGAGTGCAAAATAAATTTTGTGTAATAATTGGTGATACAATAAATGATGTTGGATTAGGTGTAAATGCAGGTATAACAAGTATAGGTGTAACTTGGGGATATAACAGTAGGGAGTTATTAACAACCGCAGGAGCAACGCACTTGGTCAATAATGCAAATGATTTAGGTAAATTACTGAGAACTATTTTTGCTTAAAATGAGAAAGTTCTGGAAAACGGTTAAAATAAAAAAAAAATCTAGTAATTCATATGAAATTTTATTAGATGAAAATGTTCTTAAAACTCCTATGAAAAAACAATTAACAATCCAAAATTATAAAATAGCTGAAGAAATATATAAGGAATGGAACCAAGATAAAAATATTGTAGACACTGATGCCATGATTTTTTATGGAATTGTATCTACATCTATTGATAAAATTAGTAATAATAGAATATTATATGTTAATGAGATTTTAAATTTTATTGATACAGACCTAATTTGTTATAGAGCAGAAGAACCTTATGATTTAGTCCAATGGCAAAGTAAAAATTGGGATCCAATTTTGCTGAAAGTTGAAAAATATGTTAATTATAAAATAAATGTTTTTAAAGGTATAATGCCTTTAAAACAAAAAAAAGGAATTAAGTTTAAAATCACTAAATTTTTAACTAAATTTTCTGATTTAGAAATTATAGCTTTGCATAAAATTACAAACATAACTGGATCTATATTCTTATCATTATGCATATTAAATAATGATATAATTAAAGAAAAAGTCTTTGAACTATCACATTTAGATGAATTATGGCAGGCTGAAAATTGGGGTTATGAAGAAGAAGCTTGTAAAAACAGAGAGAAAATTAATATTCAGTTAAATAGAACAATGTATTTTTTAGACTGTCTTAGGTCGTAATGTCCATTAATGATTAATATTACTTATAATGACCTAAAAAATGAGTGTAGATAATTACTTCAAATATTTAAATCCACAAAATAGGGTTTTGTTAGAAGAATATAAAAAATCTTCACAAAATCAAATGTGGGCAACGACTATAATTTTGTCACTCACAATTATAGATAACATTTTATCAGATGAAAATAATTTAGATTATATTGATGGATTAGATATAAATCATTTTAAAAATTCTAGAGATTTTCATTGGCTAAGATTAAGAAGAAATCAGATACTACATTATGAAGGGCCAAAAGAAGGTTTTTTTGAAAGTAAAGATAGTGTCAATGTCTTGAAAATAGACAGTCTAAGAGCTGACAAAATATTGAAGAAATGTTTTACCAACTTTTTTAAATAACATTAATTACTTCATAAAAAATGAACTATTTTCACCAAAAATTTTTTCAAAATATTTTTTTAAACTATTATCCAATTCGTCAAGTGAAACTTTCTTATTTAATTTATGTAGGCTAGTTATCCCACTATCTTTAATTCCACAAGGTACAATGTTTTTAAATTCCTCTAGATTAGGATTTAGATTTATAGATATGCCGTGATAAGTGATCCAACTAGAAATTCGAATGCCTAAAGCAGCAATTTTATCAAATCTGTTGTTTGTATTTACCCAGACACCTGGTTGATTTTTTATTCTTACTCCATAGATATCGAAATCACTTAATGATAAGATAACTAATTCTTCAAGAGCATGTACATATGCTTTTACGTCTTGTAGTCTATTTTTAAGATTAAGCATCAAGTATACTACTCTCTGACCTGGACCGTGCCATGTCCATTGTCCTCCTCTTCCAGTACGACGAATTTCTACTCTATTATTTATCAAATCTTTATCTTTTGCAGATGTTCCGGCTGTGTAAATAGACTCATGTTCTAAAAGCCAAACTAATTCTTTCTCAGAGTTTCTTTTTATATTCAAAACTCTTTTTTCCATTACTGAGATGGCAAAATCATAATCTATCAACTTATTCGATATTTTCCATTCGACAGTCTGTGTCAATTTAATAACCCTAATCTTATCATTTGCTAATATATTATTTAACTTGCATTATACAAATTGTTTTGTTATCGCAAACATGACTTTTTATATGCGGCTGTGGCGGAACTGGTAGACGCGCAGCGTTGAGGTCGCTGTGGGGTAAAACCCGTGGAAGTTCGAGTCTTCTCAGCCGCACCATATCTCATCCTAAACAATTGAAATGTAAACACTTTTTGTGTAACAGGCAACTGGTGTGAAAGAAATTGAGAAATAAATATGTCGCAAATCATGTGATGAAAAGAGATAAACAGTTTTATTATGTTCGTCATATACCTTCTGACTTAACTTATCATTATTCAGTTCAAAGAATTTATTTTAGTTTGAAAACTAAATCTGATTCAACTGCAATTAGATATTCTAAATCAATTACTCAAAGATTAGATGATTATTGGTTTGGTATGAGTATGAAGCATATGAGTGTAGAAGATAAGATTAAACTTGTTTGTGCTTTTTAGATGTTTCATAATTGGAAAGTATTCTTTTTGATAATCAGAGAGTACATTTTATAAACTTATCAATGTCAAACGGGCTTCTTTTATTACCTCTAATTTTGGATTTGGTCTCTATATCCAATAAGTGCCTTGCTAAGTCCAATGCTCTTTGGTCAATCTCAATCTATTTATCAAGAATTTTTTAATATCGTTCTACGATTTCTAAATGCATTCGCTATTAATACATAGACAGCACCTATAATGCCGCCCAAAACTATGGCTAAAGCATAATATAAGTTTTTCTTATTATTTGTTTTAAAATCAGTAGTAGCAACTTTTACTATGGTAGCTTTAAACTCAGTTCGAGTTAAAGGGGTTTTGTTAAATA
>QBZS01000047.1:0-7144 GCA_003279355.1 SAR116 cluster bacterium AG-335-N04 | reverse complement strand
ATGATTAATAATATTTAAAACACTTGCCATAACCTTATATAGTATGGTATTTCGCTAGTTTTAATTATAAGAATTGAAAGTTTATAGTATGTATGTTTCTGTCCGTGACAATAATGTTGAGCAAGCTCTTAGGGTATTAAAAAAGAAAATGCAAAGAGAAGGCATGTTCAGAGAAATGAAAAACAGAAGAGCTTATGAAAAACCTTCTGAAAGAAGGGCGCGAGAAATGGCCGAAAGTACTAGAAGAGTTAGGAAACTTATGAGGAAGAGATTAGAAAGAGAAGGTTACTAGCTTACAAGCTATACTATAACCTTGTAAAACCGCATAAATATTACCTGCGGTTTTTTTTTGTAAAACTTTATAAATATTTTGTTATTTGATATTAACATATTATTCAACACATTATAATAAGGACATTATATATGATCATTGGAAGTCCAAAAGAAATTTTTAAAGGTGAAAACAGAGTTGCTATGACACCTGAAAGTGCAAAACAACTTCAAAAATTAGGTTATCAATGCATTTTAGAATCTAAGGCTGGCATTAATGCTAATTTTTCAGATAAAGATTATAAAGACGCCGGGGTCAAGATCGTTAGAAGTGCTGGCCAACTTTGGAAAGAGTCAGACATTATATTAAAAGTAAGAGGTCCTGAAAAGACAGAACTTACAAAAGTCAAAATAAATCAACATATTATAAGTTTTATTTGGCCCGGACAAAACAAACCTTTACTTGAATATTTAAAAAAGAAAAAGGTAACAGTCCAAGCAATGGATATGATTCCCCGAATAAGTAGAGCTCAAAAAATGGATGCCTTATCTTCAATGGCTAATATTGCAGGATACAGAGCTATTATTGAAGCTGGAAACCAATTTGGAAGATTTTTCACTGGACAAATTACTGCTGCTGGAAAGGTTCCTCCTGCTAAAATACTTGTAATAGGTGCTGGAGTTGCAGGACTTGCTGCAATTGGTACCGCTCAGTCTATGGGTGCTATCGTTAGAGCATTTGATGTAAGACCAGAAGTTGCGGAACAAATCGAATCAATGGGAGCAGAATTCCTAATGCTTGATTTTAAATCCGATGGTTCAGGCGATGGTGGTTATGCAAAGCCAGCCTCCAAAGAATTTATTAAAAAAGAAATGGAGTTATTTAGAGAACAGGCTCCTGAGATTGACATAGTAATCACTACGGCTCTTATTCCTGGAATGCCTGCACCAAAACTTTGGCCCAAGGAAATGGTAGACTTGATGAAACCAGGTTCGGTTGTAGTTGATCTAGCTGCTGAACAAGGCGGAAACTGTGATGTAACCCAACCTGACAAAATGGTGGAGACAAAAAATAAAGTGAGAGTGATAGGGTATACAGATTTACCAAGTAGGATGGCTACGCAATCATCTAATTTATATTCAACAAATATTAGGCATATGATAGATGATTTAACTCCTGAAAAGAATGGTATTCCAATTACTAATATGGAAGATGATGTAATTAGAGGCGCAACTGTACTTCATAATGGAAAAATAACTTTCCCTCCCCCCAAGCCAAAAATAACCGCTATAGCAAAACATACTAACAAGGAAACAAAACAAAAAACTGTTGAAGAATTTACTAAAGATAAAATAGATGCTGAAAAAAAAGCTGGTAAATTACAAGTCATGCTTTTAGTTATCGGAGCTCTAATAACTTGGTTTATAGGCATTTACGCACCTGCTGATTTTATGCAACATTTTATAGTTTTTATATTATCTTGTTTCGTAGGTTATCAAGTCATTTGGAATGTTTCACATTCTCTTCATACACCTCTTATGGCAGTAACGAATGCTATTTCAAGTATTATTATAATTGGCGCTTTATTGCAGATGAAAACTGATAATGACATTGTTAGTATCTTAGCATTAATCTCTATTTTTATCGCGACAATAAATATTGTTGGAGGATTTATGGTTACTAAACGGATGTTAGCAATGTTTCAGAGAAGCTAAGTAAAGGATTTAGAAATGACTATTGGAATACTAACTGCTTCATACATTACTTCTAGTGTGCTTTTTATTCTTGCTTTAGGAGGCTTAAGCAATCAAGAAAAAGCAAAAAGGGCCGTATGGTATGGCATAATAGGAATGGTAATTGCTGTGGTGGCAACTATTTTTGGTAATCAAGTTTTTTTAACAAAATGGCTTCATTGGTTAATTGGTGCAATAGTTATTGGCTCATTTATAGGAGCAATCGTCGCTAAAAAAGTTCAAATGACAGGTATGCCTCAACTAGTTGCTGCTCTTCATTCTTTTGTAGGATTGGCAGCAGTATTTATTGGAATAAATTCAGCTATGTTGCCCCATATAGAAATGTCCTCATCTCAGCTAACGATACATAACGTTGAGGTTTTTATTGGTGTGTTTATTGGTGCAATTACGTTTACAGGATCTATTGTAGCTTTCGGAAAACTATCAGAAATTATTACAGGTAAGGCGCTAATCTTACCTGGGAGACATGCTTTAAATATAGCCATGTTGTTTGGATGTTTATTTCTCGGTTATTTGTTTCTAAATCATGAAGGTAACTGGACATTAATTATAATGACAATTATTGCATTTGTTATAGGAGCGCATCTTGTCCTCGCTATTGGTGGCGCAGACATGCCAGTCGTAGTCTCAATGCTCAACTCATATTCTGGTTGGGCAGCAGCTGCCACTGGTTTTATGCTAGGAAATGATCTTTTAATTGTTACTGGAGCTCTTGTTGGGTCTTCAGGCGCTATACTTTCATATATAATGTGCAAAGCAATGAATAGAAACTTTCTGTCTGTTATTCTTGGTGGGTGGGGTGATACAAGTGGGCCTGCTATGGATATAGAAGGAGAAATGAAACCTATAGATATAGAATCTGTTGCATCTGCATTAAATGAAGCAAATAAAATAATAATTGTCCCGGGTTATGGGATGGCCGTAGCGCAAGCGCAAAGCGCTGTTTCTGAATTAACATCAAGATTAAGAGCAAAAAAGAAAGAAGTTCGATTTGGAATTCATCCAGTTGCAGGTCGTCTTCCAGGACACATGAATGTTCTACTTGCTGAGGCTAAAGTACCATATGACATTGTATTAGAAATGGATGAAATTAATTCTGATTTTCCTGAAACTGACGTAGTCATGATACTTGGAGCAAATGATATTGTAAATCCAGCTGCCCAAGAGGACCCCAATAGTCCAATTGCGGGAATGCCCGTTTTAGAAGTTTGGAAGGCTAAACAAGTCTTTATTTCAAAAAGGGGACAAGGTAAAGGGTATTCTGGCATAGAAAATCCTCTGTTTTTTAAAGAAAATTCTAGAATGGTTTATGGTGATGCCAAAAAATCTTTAGACACAATATTACAAAATATTAGTTGATAATTATTAAATATGTAGACCTGATTTTTTTATAGCCTGCTGTTGTTTTTTAGTTAAAGTCGCTTCTTTAAAGTTACCGACTAGATCATGGAAAATTCTATACCAATTAACTTCTGCTTTTAAATGCATAAAAACTGAGCCTAATCCAACTGCAGCTCTATCCATTAAAACAAATTCTCTAGGAGGCTTTACACCTCCTATCTTTTTTAATTCTTCATGGACTTTTTCTGCAGTTTCTCTCCCATATTGACCTGATTCACTTGGATTAATTAATCTCACTTTATCTTCTAATAGAGGTTGATAAATGAAATTAGCCCATATATTTAAAACAGTTATCAGTTCTTTTGAGGGATTTTCAAAACCCCATCTCTTGTAAGCGTTAACTGCTTGTTCTTCATCTCCATCCCTAAGAGCTTTATATAACTCGATTACACCTGTAACAAAATCTGGTCGAAATATTCTTATACATCCAAAATCCATTAGATTAACTCCACCATCAGGTCGAATTGTGTAATTTCCTAAATGCGGGTCACCATGAATGACACCAAATTTGTAAAAGGGTATGTACCAAGCTTTAAACATATTCATAGCAACTTGATTTCTCATTTTTATTTCAGAATTATTAGCAATAAAGTCCATAATTTTTACACCATGAACCTTCGTCATAGTAAGAAGTCTATCAGTAGATAAGTCTTCAATAGGATCTGGCAAAGTGATTTCACTATGGTCTGATAACATGTGCCTGTATAATTTTAAATTTTTAATTTCGTGTGAATAATCGAGTTCTTCTTTTAACCGATCAGACAATTCTTCGTGTATAGCTTCAGTTGATATAGCTGAGTCATACTTTTCATATAATGAAAAAATTAGTTTCAACTGTTTTAAATCAGCTTGGACCGCTGAACCCATATCAGGGTATTGTAATTTACAGGCTAGTTCCTTTCCATCAATACTTTCAGCGAAATGAACTTGACCAAGTGAAGCAGCAGCAGAGGCTTGTTTATCAAAATCTTTAAAGTTAGTTAACCAATTCTCACCTAGTTCGGCTTTCATTCTTCTTTTGACAAAAAGCCAACCCATTGATGGTGCATCTGCTTGGAGATGCGATAGTTCATTGACATATTCTTTAGGAAGTGCATCAGGGATGGTAGCTAAAATCTGAGCTACTTTCATTAAAGGTCCTTTTAACCCACCAAGGGCAGCTCTTAAGTCAGAAGCATGTTGCTTCCTATCTATTTTTATTCCCAAATATTTTTCACCAGCAAGCCTAGCTGCTAGCCCTCCCATTGCTGAAGTAACTTTTGCATAACGTCTAAGTCTTCCTCCAGTCATTGAGGAACTTAGTTCATCACGAAAATTATTTTTGTTTGTCATTATTGTTAAAACTCTATCTGAAATTGTTATTTAGTTTTGTAAAGCCTCCAGCTCATCCATTAAACTGGTAATCATGGAAATGCCTTTATCCCAAAAACTATCTTCGTAAGCGCTTAAATTAAATGGTCTTAGTAAATCATTGTGACTTTTTGTCCCGCCTGAAGATAACATCTCAATATACTTTTTTGAAAATTCATGTTTATCACTTTTTTGATAGGCATACCAAAGAGCATTAACTAAACAATCCCCAAATGCGTATGCGTATACGTAAAATGGAGTGTGTACAAAATGCGGGATATAACCCCATAATACTCTATAATCATTATTAAGGTTAACATATGGTCCAACGGCGTGTTTCTGAGTTTCCATCCAAATATCACTTATTTCATCGGGCGTTAATTCAGATTTTATTCTTGCTTCATGGAATTTAACTTCAAATTGATGAAAACCAATTTGTCTAGCAACAGTATTTAACATATCTTCAATTTTACCTGCTAATAATTGTTTTTTTTGTTGTACTGAGCTTTCATCCAATAATTTTCTAAATACTAACATTTCTCCAAAAACTGATGCTGTTTCTGCAAGTGTTAAAGGTGTTTCGGCCATTAACAAACCATTTTTAGCTGCTAACATTTGATGGACTCCGTGACCTAATTCATGGGCCAAAGTCATGACATCTCTTATTTTACCTTGGTAGTTAACTAAAATGTAAGGGTGTAAAGAAGGTACTGATGGATGTGCAAAAGCACCTGATGCTTTACCCTGCCTCACACTTGCATCTATCCAGTTATTTTTGAAAAATAATTCTGCCAAATTAGAAATTTTTGGATGAAAAGAAGAAAAAGAATCTAAAATTATACTCTTAGCATCTAACCAATTAATGGTTTTGTCTAATGTTTGAGGTAATGGGGCATTCCTATCCCACCAATCCAACTTACTTTTACCAAACTGTTTAGCCTTCCATTTATAATATCTATGCGTGAGCTTTGGCATTGCTTTATCGACAGTATTTACAAGTGCATCAACCACTTCATCTTCAACATCATTATCCAAATTGCGGGAAGACATTATTCTGTGAAATCCTCTTTTGTTATCCTCAATATATCTATCTCGGGAAATTACATTCAGTATCATTGAGAATGTACGCTTATTTATATCTAAAATGTCTGAAAGAGATTTACCTGCAATTTTTCTATTTTCTGGATCTTTATCAGATAGAAGATTTAGAATTTCAGCTTCACTTAGCAAATCTTCTCTAAAAGGAAATCGAAGAGCTGCTGAAGTTTCATCAAAAAGTCTAACCCAAGCAGATTTTCCAGTAGCTGATTTTTCAATTAAAATTTCTTCTACTAATGGGTCTAAGAGATATGGATTTCTTTTTCTCAATATTTTTAGAAATGGTTGCCATGTTTGCGCACTTTTATCTTTCATCCATTTGTCAATTGTCTTTTCATCTATTTTTGACAATTCTAATGTGAAAAAAATTAAAGAAGAGAGTATCTCTGTTATTTGGTCTGAAATGGAAGAATTATATCTCGTAATTTCAGGATCTTCCATATTTGTGGCAAATATTAAGCTACTGTGCGTTCCTATTTTGTAGATAGCTTCGTTTATTTCTTGATACTTTTCTATACAAATTACAAAATCAGACGCACCTAGTTTATTTATTTTCCCTTTCCATTTTGTTAAGAAATCATCAGATAACGCTTTAATTTCTTTTATATCTTTTGCAATATTTGGGTCCTTGATATCCTTATATATTTCTGAAAGATCCCAATTTGGCAACTGATTATTCATTTCATTTATTTTAATTTCATTCATTTTTAAATTTAAAACCTCATTCTTTTCTATGTTAAAAACTCTTTAATATTTTTAATGATTTCTCCAGGGTTTTCTTCAGCTAAATATTGCCCTGTGTCAATTCCATACCCTTTTACTTTGTTAGAGCAATACTCTTTCCAAATCAATAAAGGTTTATACCAATGCCCAATGTTACCTTTTTTTCCCCACAAAACTAATATGGGTACACTTATCTTAATTTTATTTTCTCTACTTATTTTATCATCTATTATGTCAATTGAGGCAGCAGCTCTATAATCTTCACATATTGCATTTATAGTTTCTGGATTTTTTACACATTCGATATAATCATTCAAAGCTTTTTTTGAAAAAAAATCTTTTTTCTTCTTTTCTCTTGATGTATGTGCAAAAAAAACCCTCTTCAGGCACTTTATTAATTATAGACTCAGGGATAGGATTTCTCTGTGCCAACCAAAACCAATGATAATAACCCATCGCAAAATCCATGTTTGTTCTTTCAAAATGCTCAATGGTAGGAATAATATCTAGTAATATCATTTTTAAAACCTTATCTGGATTTGCTTAA
>QBZS01000046.1:0-7171 GCA_003279355.1 SAR116 cluster bacterium AG-335-N04 | reverse complement strand
ATTTGTAATGATAGGCTTACCAAATGAAGATGATAAACCAATATTAAAGGCTTATTCAATTGCCTCACCTAGTTGGTCAGAAGAGTTAGAATTTTATTCAATTATAGTTAGAGATGGTACTTTAACATCAAAATTAAAGAATATTAAAATAAATGATGAAATAATTAAGATGCCTAAATCTACCGGAACATTAGTTTTAGACGCATTAAAGCCTGGCAAAAGGTTGTTTTTATTTTCTTCTGGAACTGGTTTTGCCCCCTTTGCGTCACTGATAAGAGAGCCTGAAACGTATGAAAAATTTGATACAGTAATTGTAACTCATACTTGCAGAACCATTCCTGAACTAGCTTATAGCCAAGAAATCATTGATGAAAGCAAAAATGACGAAATTATTAAAGATTTTATTGAAAATAAATTAATAAGTTATCATTCAACTACAAGAGAAGCTTTTACGAATAATGGAAGAATAACTGAACTAATTAGTACAAATAAAATTTTTAATGATCTTAAAATTGACAATATATCTTCTGAAGACAGATTTATGTTTTGCGGATCAATGGGGCTTAACAGTGATCTAAAGGCTATAATGGTAAAACATAAAATGCAAGAAGGGGCAAATAATAACCCTGCCGAATTTGTCTTAGAAAAGGCTTTTGTAGGTTAACTTACCATTTTTCTATGTCAGGCCTTAGCTCTACGTCAAATGACCAAGCTGAGCGTTTTTGTTGTGATATTCTATAAATTTCTTCCGCTATATCTTCAGGTTGAGCAAATTCTATTTCATCTTTATTTTTTTGATGTTCAATCCTACTTCTCGTCCATGGAGTATTAATTGATGCGTCTATTGTTACATATGAGACGTGAATACCTTTTGGGCCAAAATCACGAGCTAAAGATTGTGCTAAAATCCTTTGCGCTGCTTTTGTAGGCGCAAAATATGGTGTCATAGCGACCCCCCTGTGTGCAGCAGTATTTCCTGTGACTATAATCACACCCTTTTTATTTTTTAACATATCTGGTATCAAAAAATGAGCTAAATACATAAGGGAGGTTGTATTAATTCGAAAGTTTATTTCTAACCATTCTGGTTTTCCATTAAGTAAATATTCAAAATTTCCTTTAACTGCATTATGAATTAGCACTTCTGGGGAGCCCATTTCATCTTTTATTTTTTTACATATGTTTTCTAATACAGCTAAGTCTGATACATCACAGACATATCCTTTAGAGTATGGTAATTCTTTTTCAAATTTAATTAACCTTTCACTAGATCTAGCTATCATTGCAATTCTATATCCTGCTTTAGCGAAGCGTCTAGCTGTAAAGCCACCAGTACCTTCCCCAAGACCAGTAATCAAACAAACAGGTTTAGTAATATTTGGCATATTGTATCTCCAAAGAGAAAATAAAAATTCATATTAAAAATAATGAATAATTTGTGTTATGTAAATAATTAGAAATTGAAAGGTTTTATAGTTAAAATGGTGGGCGGTGACGGTCTCGAACCGCCGACATTCTCGGTGTAAACGAGATGCTCTACCAACTGAGCTAACCGCCCATTTAATCTAAGCTTATACGTAATTTTAATAAAGTTGACAACTATGAACTTATTTATTTTGCTATAATTTGTATTGATTATATATAAAGGACTAATGTTGAAATTGAAAATAATTAAACAGCCAACAACTTGGATAATAGAACAAATAAAACTACTAGCCCCCAAAAGAAAAATCCAAATATTAGATTTTGCTAGTGGGAATGGAAGAAATAGTATTCATTTAGCAGGAAAAAATAGAAATATTACAGCCATAGATAAAGATAGTATGAAACTAGTTCAGTATGATCATCTTAAGTATATTAATACAATTTGTTTTGATCTTGAAACAAATCAGAATTGGCCTTTAAAAGAAAAATATTATGACATCATAATAATTGTTAATTATTTATACAGACCTAAAATCAAAAAATTAATGAATTTGTTGAAAAATGGTGGGTATTTATTTTATGAAACTTTTTCAGTTGGCAACGAAAGATATGGATCACCAAAAAATCTAAATTTTTTATTAAAAGATAGAGAACTAATCAATCTATTCAGTAAAAAAAACGAAATATTGAGTTATTTTAATGGTAAAATTATTGAAGACAAAATATCTATTAAACAAAGGTGTTTAATAAAAAAGACGTCTTAATTAAGACGTCTTTCTAAAATTATAAATTTTAAATTAATTGTTAACTGCGTCCTTTAAAGGGCTTCCAGCTTTAAATTTTGGTTGCTTGGAGGCTTTAATTTGAATGGCTTCGCCAGTTCTAGGATTTCTTCCTGTTGTAGCGGCACGGTTGGCAACGGAAAAGGTTCCAAAGCCGACTATACGCACATCTCCACCTGATTTTAGGGCACCGGTAATGGACTCAAAAACACCATCAACAGCTTTAGCCGCATCTACTTTTGAAAGACCTGAAGCTTCAGAAACACTTGCCACCAATTCATTTTTATTCATTCGTACCTCCGTTAAAAGATTAATAATTAGATATTTATATACGATAATACTGTATAACTCTAGTAAATAAAGATGATTTTTACAAAGAAAAATATAAAATTACTTTTATTTAATGAGATATATTAGCTTCATCTGGCATACTAGTTTCAGTGGCTGGATTTAATTTACTAGCATCTAATACACTGATCTTTTGAGGTGATTGAACCAAAGCATTTTCAATTACCTGATCAATTGAATCTATAGGTATAATATTTAATTTCTCTTTTATATTATCAGGTATTTCTACTAAATCTTTTTTATTGTCAATCGGTATTAAAACTGTTTTTAAACCGCCTCTTCTAGCAGCTAATAATTTTTCTTTTAAGCCACCTATTGGAAGAACTCTTCCTCTTAAAGTTATCTCGCCCGTCATACCAACATTACTTTTGATTTTTATATCTGTTAAAGCAGAAACTATACTAGTAACCATTGCAACACCTGCAGATGGACCATCTTTTGGAGTGGCACCTTCTGGGACATGCACGTGTATGTCATTTTTTTCTAAATCAACTGGGTTTAAGCCATAAGATAATGCGTTAGACCTTATAAAAAATTCAGCTGCCTGAACAGACTCCTTCATAACATCACCTAATTTACCTGTTGCTGTTACCTTACCTTTACCCCTAACCTTAACTGCTTCGATAGATAATAATTCTCCCCCCACTTCAGTCCAAGCTAACCCAGTAGTTATACCAACAAGATTATCTTTTTCAATTTCTTGTCTTTGATATATAGGCACACCTAAAATATCTTTGATATTTTCTTTGGTAATATTAAAAGATTTGGCTTCTTTTTTTTCAATTAACGTAACTATTTTTCTAGTTAATTTCGCTAATTGTCTTTCTAAGCTTCTAACACCAGCTTCTCTTGTGTAAGATTGAATTATTATTTTAAGTGCTTCCTCATTTATTGAAAATTCTATTTCTTTGAGTTTACAATTATCCATTTGTTTTTTTATTAGATGTCTTTTTGCTATTTCTAGTTTTTCATCTTCAGTATAACCAGAAAGTCTTATTATTTCCATCCTATCTAATAAAGCCTGAGGCATATTTAGTGTATTAGACGTAGTGATAAACAATACTTTTGATAAGTCATAATCTATCTCTAGATAGTGATCTTGAAAAGTTTTGTTCTGTTCTGGATCTAATACCTCTAAAAGTGCAGAGGAAGGATCACCTCTATAATCATTTCCTAATTTATCTATTTCATCCAATAAGAAAAGTGGATTAATTGCAGAAGCTTTTTTCATCCCATGAACTATTTTTCCAGGAAGTGAGCCTATGTAAGTTCTTCTGTGACCTCTTATTTCAGCTTCATCTCTAACCCCACCTAAAGCCATTCGGATATATTCTCTACCAGTAGCTTTTGCTATTGATTTTCCTAAAGAGGTTTTACCAACACCTGGTGGACCAACTAAGCACAAAATTGGACCTTTAATTTGTTTAGTTCTCTTTTGAACCGCTAAAAATTCTATTATTCTATCTTTAACTTTATCTAAGCCATAATGATCATTATCTAATATTTCTCTAGCTTTAACTATATCAGTTTTAACTTTGTTAGTTTTGGTCCATGGAATTGAAACCAACCAATCGATATATGACCGACTAACTGTAGCCTCAGCACTCATAGGGCTCATATTTTTTAATTTTTTTAACTCTGATAATGCTTTTTCTTTAGCTTCTTTTGTTAATTTACCATTATCAATTTTATCTTGAATTTCATCAAATTCACTTTTACCTTCTTCAGAAGAACCTAGTTCTTTTTGAATTGCTTTTAATTGTTCATTCAAATAATATTCGCGTTGTGTTTTTTCCATCTGTGTTTTAACACGACTTCTTATTTTCTTTTCAGAGCTTAATATCTCAATCTCATTTTTAATTTTTAGTATTAAACTTTCTATACGTTCAATTGGGTTTATCATTTCAAGAAAAGATTGTTTTTCTTCAATATTAAATACTAAATGATTAATTATTGTATCCGATAAGGAATTAGCGTCTTTTATGTCAGAAATAGTTGACAAGATTTCAGAACTTATTTTACCATTTAATTTTGCATATTTCTCAAACAAATCAATCAAATTAAAAGTAATTTTGTTGTCTTGAACTAAAGATACTTCTTCGCTATTTGATGAAATTGAATCAGTGCTTAAGTAAGAACTTGATATTTTAATATTTTTTACAATACATCTAGATTTTCCTTCGACTAGCACCTTTACTGTACCATCAGGAAGTTTTAGCATCTGAAGTATATTGCCTAAGGTACCAACTTTGTATAAATCTTTTTCTGTAGGATCCTCAGTAGAGGGTTTTTTCTGAGTTAGTAAAACTATTTCTTTATTTTCTTCCATGACTGCTTCAATTGCATTTATAGACTTTTTCCTACCAACAAAAAGTGGGGCGATCATGTTTGGGAATATAACAATATCTCTCAGAGGTAATATAAGATGAGTTGTTTTAGTCAAAGTAACATCCTTTAAATAAATTTAAATAATACAAATGATATTTTTTTTTTAAACTTCAAGTTAAAATTATATTTTAAAGAGAATTATTAATTTCTTTGGATTTTTTTTCATGAACTAAAAGAGGTTTACTACCTTTTAATACTACCTCTTCATTTATAACAACTTCATCAATATCTGGCTCTGAAGGAAGCTCAAACATAGTATCCATTAAAATATTTTCGATAATTGACCTCAATCCTCTAGCTCCAGTTTTCAAACTAATAGCTTTTTGAGCTACTGCTTTCAGGGCATTTTCCCTAAACTCAAGTTTGGTATTTTCCATCTCAAACAGTTTTTGATATTGTTTAATTAATGCATTTTTTGGTTTTGTTAAAATTGTGACTAAAGCATCTTCATCAAGATCTTCAAGAGTTGCTAAAACTGGTAGACGACCAATAAACTCAGGAATAAGACCATATTTAACTAAATCACCTGGCTCTACTTCTTTTAAAATATCAGAACTAGATACATCTTTTGTATTAATAATATCTGCGCCAAAACCAATTGAAGATCCTGTATTTCTGTTAGAAATCAGCTTATCTAAACCTGCAAATGCTCCACCACATATAAAAAGTATATTAGTTGTATCTACTTGAAGAAACTCTTGTTGTGGATGTTTTCTACCACCTTGTGGTGGAACAGCAGCTACAGTACCTTCCATAATTTTGAGTAAAGCCTGTTGAACACCCTCGCCGCTTACATCTCTTGTGATCGAAGGATTTTCCGATTTCCTTGAAATTTTATCAACTTCATCAATATAAACTATCCCTTTTTGAGCTCTTTCAACATTATAATCAGAGGCTTGAAGTAATTTTAATATTATATTTTCAACATCTTCGCCAACATAACCAGCTTCAGTTAATGTTGTAGCGTCAGCCATAGTAAATGGTACATCTAAGATCTTAGCTAAGGTTTGGGCAAGTAAGGTTTTTCCACAACCAGTTGGCCCAACTAGAAGAATATTTGATTTGGAAATTTCAATATCATTCATATTTAAAGTATTTGTTAATCTTTTATAATGATTGTGAACAGCTACGGACAAGACTCTTTTGGCTTTTCTTTGACCAATTACATAATCATCCAATATTTTACAAATTTCTGCTGGCGAAGGAATACCTTCTTTGTTTTTAGTAATTGAGGATTGATGCTCTTCTTTGATTATATCCATACACAGTTCAACACACTCATCACAGATAAAAACTGTAGGTCCTGCAATTAATTTTTTTACTTCATGCTGACTTTTCCCACAAAATGAACAATATAAAGTTGTTTTATTTTTCCCTTCATTTTTTTGTTCATCCATTTTCTACCTCACTAATTTTGTTAGTATTTTATTATTCTATGGGTTTTGTTTAAAATGCAATATAAAATGTTTATTTGTTTTATTTAGCATTTGGTCTCTTGTCGACAACTTCATCTATTAAACCAAGTTTAAATGCGTCCTCAGGGGATAAAAATGTATCTCTGTCCATTAATCTTTCAATTTCTGCAATTTTCTTGCCAGAATGTTTTACATAAATACCGTTTAATCTAGTTCTTAAGTTAATTATTTCCTTTGCATGAATTTCTATATCGCTAGCTTGACCCTGAAAGCCTCCTGATGGTTGATGTGTCATTATTCTTGCATTAGGTAGACAATATCTTTTATTTTTAGCTCCTGCAGTCAGTAATAGAGAACCCATACTAGCCGCTTGCCCTATACAAACAGTTGATACATCAGGCCTGATGTATTCCATAGTGTCATATATTGATAATCCTGATGTAACAACTCCACCTGGGGAGTTAATATACATTGAAATATCTTTTTTTGGATTTTCAGCTTCTAAAAATAATAATTGAGCACATACTAATGAAGCAATATTATCATCAACGGGTCCTACAAGAAAAATTATTCTTTCTTTTAAAAGTCTAGAGTATATGTCATATGATCTTTCTCCTCTACTTGTTTGTTCAACAACCATAGGAACTAATGCTCCTGTCTCATTTATTGACGAAAATGAACTAGAAAAATTTTCAAACATATTAATTTTTTCTCCTTTTATAAATTAATATTTAATTTAAGTTTTGAACTATTTTTTATTAACCTTTTTAGATGATTTCATTACTTTATTTTTAACGACTAATTTATTTGATT
>QBZS01000045.1:0-7333 GCA_003279355.1 SAR116 cluster bacterium AG-335-N04 | reverse complement strand
AAATTTTTAATTCTAAATTAATAAAAACTAAAACGATGCATCAACGAAAAAAGATGATGTATGATAGCTCTCACGGTTTTTTGGTTTTACCAGGTGGAATTGGAACATTAGATGAATGTTTTGAACTTTTAACTTGGTGCCAATTGAATCAAATTAAGAATAAAAATGTAGGCATAATTAATTTTAAAGGATATTGGGATCCTCTTATAAATTTAATAAAGCATATAATTAAAGAAGAATATATGAGGCCAAATAATTTAAATTATTATGAAGAAATAAAAAACATAAACTCCCTCAAAATTTTTCTAAAAAATATTTAAATAATCTAATAATTTATGTATGTATAGATATTAGTAAATAATCATTTTTAAAACAACGCTTCGAAAAAGTATTAAGGAAAAATTATGTTAGATTTAATGAAGATAGCTACAATAGAATCTGAAGGCGGTGATTTAAAATCTTACCTAAGTAATCTCTATAAAGAAACTGAAATTAGACCAAATGGCTATCCAAACGCAACAGTGTGGAAAGGTGGAAAGCACGACGGAATTATAAACCCAATATGTCACTCATTAACTGACGCCTATGCGTTATTGGGAACCATTGCAGCTGCAGATATTTTAAATCTTCCTTTTTATGCTGTACCGATGTGGTCTCAAATACGCCATGATTCAAAGCTAGAAGCGTTAAGTTGGTTTGGAAACATGAAGAATACGTCAATTAAGTGGTCAACTGCTGGTGATGCTTACGTTAATGACAAATCAGGAAATAAAGTGGTTGTTATGGGTAAGTCTGGAAATGCTCCCTTAAGAACACAGGCAGGGGTGTATTGCAATGTTCGTCCATATGGACCTATAACTGTCGTAAGATGTATGCCTTGCCTTCCTTATTCTCAAGATAAATCTAAGTTTAGTGTAAATGAGAAAACAGGTATAGTTCATACTGAAATGAATACGCCTGGAATACAAATGGCCTATGCATGTCGTCTTTTTCTAAAAATGGTAGCTGAAACTGGAAAATTAGGTAGGGTGGCTTTCAAGCCTACTCAAGCTATGGAGGATGGTATAAATGCAGGCCTTCTAATTTGGCTACTTAAAGGTACAAAATTTAAAATCGGTAGAAAATGGGCAGTAAATGCATATAAAGAACATAAACCAAATATCGATAAAATAATATCTCTATTACCTAAAGACTTTAAAGAAGGTATGGAAAATTGGTCTGGTAAAATAGAACAACACATTGCAGATACAAATTATGGTCTATTGGTATGGGATATAATTAACAATGAAGAATGTATAGTTTTAGCTACAGACCTTGATGGAGATAGATTGACTGATTTACTTGCTGATATTTCTGATCCTTTGAGAGAATTTGGACAAAAAGTACTTGATTATGTAAATAGTGATGTAAAAATGGATAACGTTTGGAAGTCAATGGGTTACAAAACAGGTAATGGCAGAGATATGACTTCAATAATGTATAGAATGGCAGGGCCACCAATTCATGAACAAACGTTGGGATCTGCTGACGCAATGTTATTAAGACTTCTTGATGGAGATGAAACAATGGGAGGTACAAAAAAACCTTATGACCCAAGAATTCATTTTGTTCTCATTAGAGATGCATATTTAGATGCTAATCCAGAGAATTATGAACTTAAAAAATGGCTAGACAATGCTCTTAATATTTTTGATAAGATATACGGACATAAAAGACCTGGTTTTATAGATGGTTATAAAAAATTGAAAAGTTCTATTTCTTCTTGGTAAATAATTTATCTATTTAGAACTGGTTCTAATCTATCCATAATTTGGTTTATAAAACTTTCTTTTGCGGCAAAGCAAATTCGTAGATGTCCTTCCCCTGAAGTTCCAAACGCTATACCTGGTGCAACACCTACATTTGTTTCTAAAATTAATTTCTTAGCAAAATGAAGTGAATCTTTTATTCCTTTAACTTTAAAAAATGCATAAAATGCTGCTTCAGGAATACTACATTCAACTTTTTTCCAAGTTACTAACCTATCAAACATAATATCTCGCGATTTTTTTAGATTTTTACGTATTTCATTAGTTATAGATATATGATTTTCCAATGCTGAAACTAGCCCATTTTGAAGAAATTCAGGAACACCAGTTGTTGTTATTTGAACCAATTTAGCAATATGACTTCCAAGCTCTTCTGGATGAGTTATCCAACCAATTCTCCATCCCGTCATGTTAAAGCTTTTTGAGGCAGAGTTAATCACAATTAATTTATCTTTAGGGTTTGAAAATTGAAGAAAACTAGGTGATACAAAATTATTAAATGTTATTTGGTGATAAACTTCATCAGAAATTAACCAACAACCTAAATTACGTGTATGACTTATCAACAATTTCTGCTGCTCTTTAGACATAACCCAACCTGTTGGATTTCCTGGACTGTTAACAAACACCATTTTTGTTTTAGGTGTAATTGAATTTATCAATAAATCAAAATCAATTTCCCAATTTCCATTTTTCAATTCAAGTGAAATTTCTTTTATATTACCTTTTTTTAGTAAAACAGAAGATCTAATATTAGGCCACACAGGACCAATCATAACAACTTCATCTCCATTACTGACTATTAAATCGCAAATTAGTCTAAGGCCCATCATACCACCAGTAACTACGCTATGATTTTCTGGCTTAGTATTTATTTTGAAAACTTCATTCATATACTTTGTAATTTCAGATCGAAGTTTAGGTATTCCATTTTGATAGGTATAAAAAGTTTTACCTTCATTCAAAGCATTTATACTTTTATCATATATTAATTTGCTTGTAGGAGTATCACCTTCACCGAACCAGGCAGGATAGACATGTTTACCAGTGTCTTTTGTATATTTCCTTCCAAAGTTTGCAATTTCCATAATTGCTGTTTCTTTAAAAGAAATAATTTCTTCATTTAATTTTTCTAACAATTTTTTAAACTCTAGAACTTTTTATTAATATATTTTTTTAAACTTTCAATAGCCAACGGACTGTTTTCTGGTGAAGAACCTCCAGACTGGGCCATATCAGCTCTTCCGCCTCCACCTTTACCACCTAAAATAGTCGAAACTTCTTTTACCATTTCTACTGCACTTATTTTCTCAGCTAGTTTCTTTTCTACTGCAATAACTAAGGATGCTTTACTATCTATTTTACTAATAAGGCAAACTATATCAGATTTATTGTTTTTAATTAAATTTTCAGCATTTGATTTTAATTCTTTAATTGCTAAATCATCAAATATTACATACTCAAAAATAATACCTTTTATTGTTTCTTTGACAGAATTATTTTTTTCAGTTGTGACTGGATTCTTTTTTAAACGTTTTAACTCCTTATTAATCCTGTGATTTTCTTCAATTAATTGTTCAATTTTTTTTTCCACTTGGTTATTATTAGTTTTCAATAGATTTGATATGTTTGTTACTTTATCAATCTTATCATTATAAAACTTTACTGCTGAAACATTTGTTACAGCTTCTATTCGACGTACTCCAGAAGAAACACCTGTTTCAGAAATAATTTTAAAAGATAAGATCTCTGAAGTTCTTTTAACATGAGTGCCACCACACAGTTCGACTGACCAAGCATCTCTATTTGCATCAACACTTTTTCCAATTGATACCACTCTCACTTTTTCCCCATACTTTTCTCCAAAAAGAGCAATCGCACCTCTTTTAATAGCGTCGCTTGGTTTCATGATTTTAGTTGTAACATCATCATTACAAAATATTCTAAAATTAACTTCATCTTCTATATCCATTATTTCTTGTTTAGAAATAGGATTTGGATGACTAAAATCAAACCTTAATTTTTCTTGTGTAACCAAGGAACCTTTTTGAGCGACATGACCACCTAATTTTTGTCTTAATGCTTCATGTAGTAAATGTGTTGCTGAATGATGTGAGCATAATTGTTTTCTATGATCTATTTCAATTAATTGTTTAACAATACCACCGCTTTGTAAGTTTCCTGATAAAACTTCTATAGTTGAAATAAATATGTTTTTGTTATTTCCAATATTAATTTTTTTGGTTTTAAGAACATTTGCCTTAAGGTCCACTCCTTCCAAGCTTCCTTTATCTGCAATTTGTCCACCAGATTCTGCATAAAAAATAGTTTTGTTAAAAATGACATCAACTTTATCACCGATTGAAATATTTGTTACTATTTCATTATTTTTAATAATTAAATTAATTTGAGTTTCTAACAAATTATTATCATATCCTTGAAAATCTGTGCTAGGAAGTTTTAATAAAACCTTTAAAATTTCTTGATCATATTGCTTATCACCCGATCCTGACCATGCTTGTCTAGCTTTATTTTTTTGGTTATTCATTGAACTTTCAAATCCTGAATGATCTACTGTCCATCCATAGGACCTTAATACATCTTCAGTTAAATCTATTGGAAAACCATAAGTATCATATAATTCAAACGCTTTTTCACCAGATAGAACACCTGAAGACACTTTCTCGTCTATTTCGTTTAATAATAAGCTCATGCCTCTATCCAAGGTATCTTTAAACTTGATCTCTTCTTCACGAATTGTTTTTTCAATGTTTAATTTTTGAGTAACTAATTCAGGAAATGCTTCACCCATTTCTTTAATTAAATATTCTACTAATTTATAAATAACCGGATCTAATGCACCAAGTAGATGTGTGTGACGCATAGCTCTTCTCATTATTCTTCTTAAAACATAACCTCTTCCTTCATTACTAGGTAATACACCCTCAGCAATTAAAAATGACATTGACCTTAAGTGATCTGCAACAACTCTATGAGATATAATATTATCTGTGTTTTGATCTGTGCTAGTTAGAAATGCTGAAGCGTTTATGAGATTTTTCATCATATCTGTTTCATAATTATTATGAGTATTTTGTAATAGTGCAGATATCCGTTCTAATCCCATACCTGTGTCAATACTAGGTTTTGGCAAACTAATTCTTTTATTATTAGAAATTTGTTCATATTGCATAAATACCAGATTCCATATTTCAATAAACCTGTCCCCGTCCTCGTTTTTAGAACCAGGAGGTCCACCTTCAACTGTGTTACCGTGATCATAAAATATTTCAGAACAAGGACCGCATGGACCTGTATCCCCCATACTCCAAAAATTATCACTAGTTTTAATTTTAATTATCTTATCATCTTTAAAACCAGAAATTTTTTTCCATAGTTCTTCAGCTTCTTTGTCATTATGATAAATAGTTACCAACAATTTTTCTTTTGGAATTGCATATTCTTTTGTTAATAATTCCCAAGCTTGATGTATGGCTTTTTCTTTAAAATAATCCCCAAAAGAAAAATTACCTAACATTTCAAAAAAGGTATGATGCCTAGCTGTCCTACCAACATTCTCAAGATCATTGTGTTTTCCACCTGCTCTTAAACATTTTTGAGATGATACTGCCTTGTTATATTCTCTGTGTTCTAAACCAGTAAAAATATTTTTAAATTGTACCATACCAGCATTCGTAAATAAAAGTGTAGGATCATTCTCTGGTACTAAATTACTAGAAGATATAACTTGATGATTATTAGTTTTAAAATAATTAATAAAAGTTTTTCTTATTTCATTAACTGAATTTTTTTGGTTAATCATTTGCTAGACTGTATTATTAAATTTTATGCTTGATAACACTAATCTAGCAAAAATAAAATCTACAGTATATTTATTTTTCTTCCTCAGAATTTTGTTGCTCTGGGTTCATTAAAATCTCTTCCACTAAAACAGAATTACCTTTAATTTTATCTTCTATTTCAAGTGCAATTTCAGTATTTTCGTTTAAGTAGTTTTTAGCGTTTTCTCTTCCTTGGCCAATTCTTTGATCATTATATGAAAACCACGAACCAGACTTTTCTATTATATCCGCAGACACACCTAGATCAATAATTTCACCATTTTTGGAAATACCTTCACCATACATAATATCAAATTCTACTGTTCTAAAAGGTGGAGCCACTTTATTTTTAACAACTTTAACTCGTGTTTGATTACCAATTATGTCATCTTTATCCTTGATTGCACCTATTCTACGAATATCAAGTCTAACAGATGCATAAAACTTAAGCGCATTACCTCCAGAGGTTGTTTCTGGATTACCAAACATAATACCAATTTTTTGTCTAATCTGATTAATAAATATTACTAAACAATTAGACTTAGATATAGATGAGGTTAATTTTCTCAATGCTTGGCTCATCAATCTAGCTTGAAGTCCCATATGACTATCACCCATATCACCTTCCAATTCAGCTCTAGGCACCAAGGCAGCAACAGAATCTACAACTAACACAGATATAGCTCCTGATCTTACTAATGTGTCAGCTATTTCTAGAGCTTGTTCACCTGCGTCAGGCTGTGAAATTAGCAAATCATCTATATTAACTCCTAATTTTTTAGCATATACTGGATCTAAGGCATGTTCGGCATCAACGAACGCACATGTCCCACCTGCTTTCTGGGCTTCAGCTACAACATGTAAAGCTAAGGTCGTTTTACCAGAACTTTCAGGACCATATATTTCTACAATTCTTCCTTTTGGTAAACCACCAATACCTAAAGCTACATCTAGTCCAAGAGAACCAGTAGAAATTGCCTGAACATCCAAGTTTTCACCAGATGTACCTAATTTCATAACTGAACCTTTTCCAAAAGCTTTTTCAATCTGTCCAATAGCAGATTCTAAAGCCACATTTCTATTTTTATCTTGACTAGACATTTTAATCACCTCAGCATTCATTATCTACCTCCTTACTGACATATGGTAAAAATAGTTTCAACTATTAAAATTATTGAATATAGATTAAGTATATTCACCTTTTGTTCTTTTGTCAATAGATGTTCTTGGTTTGTTCTTTAAATGTTGTTATTCGTCTTTATGTATTTTTTCCATTTTTTCATGACGTTCTTGTGCATCAACACTTAAAGAGGCAATAGGCCTAGCTTTTAGTCTTCCCAGACCTATAGGCTCACCAGTGTCTTCACAATAACCATATGTTTTTAAATCAATTCTTCTTAAAGCTGCATCAATTTTACTAATTAGCTTTCTTTCTCTATCACGTGTTCTTAATTGAATGGACGCGTCAGATTCTACTTGAGCTCTATCAGCTATATCTGGTCTTTGTAAACCTTCAGCAGAAAGATTATCCTTTGTGTCTGTGGCTTCATCTAATAAATCTAGTTTCCAGTTAGTTAATTTTTGCCTAAAGAACTCTAATTGCTTATCATTCATAAATTCTTCATCGTTATTTGGGCTATAATCTTCAGGAAGCACTAAGCGATTACCTAATATTCCACCTCT
>QBZS01000044.1:0-8059 GCA_003279355.1 SAR116 cluster bacterium AG-335-N04 | reverse complement strand
TCTGCACTAGCATTAATGCATCCTCATACAGGAAATTATTTTTTGTCAAAAAAACCTGGTAAAGCTACAGGTAATGCTCATCCAAATATTGCACCTTATGATAAATTTAAAACTGCAACTAATGAAATTTTTATGGGGATTGGCAATGACGCAGGATTTGCAAGATTATGCAAAGCTCTCAAAATAGATCACCTAATAACAGATAAAAGATTTCTTACAAACGGCGATAGAGTTAATAATAGAGAAGACTTAACTAAATATTTAGAAGATGCCTTAAAGAATGTAGATGGTGTTGAATTTTCTGAAAAGCTATTATCTGCTGGTGTTCCAGCGGGGCCTGTAAGAAATATTGAGGAGGCACTGAATCATCCTCAAACATTAGAAAGAAATATGACTATTAGTAAAGAGGATTATAAAGGTGTTTCATCACCTATAAAGTTTAGTAGATCTAAATCAGTTGGCGTAAAACATAAACCGCCTTTGATTGGTCAAAATACAAAGGAAGTTTTGAAAGATGCAGGATATAGCGAAAAAGAAATACTAGAAATGTTATCAAATGAGATAATTTTTGAAAAAATATAATTCTTATTTATATAGGCTATTAAGGTATTGGTCCCTCAAATTATGAATATGTTGTAAGATGAGTTCTTCATTAAATCTATTGTTTGAAAATAATAAAAACGCGTCTAAAGCTTGAAAAATAAAAAGGTCTGTCCTTGAGATTAATTTAGATCCAACAAATTCGCCTTTCTTGAGAAAAACAGTTTTTGCTGGCGTATATACAACATCATAAAGCTATTGATATTTTTTTATTTCCAAATTTCCTAATGAACAACCAGGAAAATCATAGTGACCCAAAGGAGTACAGTTTATTATTCCATCGAAACTTGATATAGCACTCTCTAATTTTTTATGATTAAGTAATTTATAATTTATTTTAAGCTCTTTTAATTCTCTCAGCAGTTGCTGTCCTTTTATATTGTCAGTATCTAATATATGAAGTTCTAACACTCCTAATGAGGACAATGCAAAGGAGATAGCTCTTCCGACACCACCAACTCAAATAATAAGAATTTTTCCTGGTTTCTTTTTTTAAAATGAAAATCATAACTTTTTATAAAACCAGAATAATCTGTATTATGAGCAACAATTTTTTTTTGGAAAATTAATGTGTTAGCTGATTTTACATTAAAGGCACTTTCGTAAACTTTATCTGCAAATTTAATTACTTTTTCTTTAAAAGGAAAAGAAATATTTACTCCTCTAAAGCCACTCATTTTTAACTCTTTTATTGAGTCAGAGAGATAACTTTCTTTTTTTGATTTTAAGTCAAACAATTCATAGCTAATAGAAACCCCAAATAACTTTCCTAAACGTTTATGAATATCAGGAGCTAGAGATGTTGATATGTTATGTCCTATTAATCCTAATTTCATAAGATTAGGAACGCCCTTGTAGTAGACGAACAGTTATATTTCCAAACCATCTTTCTAAATTCATTCTTACTGGTAAAATTCGCCCATAGACAGTTCTCCCAAAAAAAAGTTTAAAATCAGTGAATTTATCTTCTATTGGTTTCCATCTAGTTTTCAACCTATGACCTCCTAAAGGCAAAATCTTTAAGCCGCATATTATAACGTCTCCTTTATATGATTTAGGCCTATCATTTTCAATAAAGCTATTTCCTAAAGTTTTTATTTTAAGATCATACCTACGTCTACCGTCAAATATTTTAAAGCTTGTATCACATTTATTGTCAAATCTTATTCTTTCAATTACGTTTAAAGAAGCAGTTATGGGGTCTATTACGTTAATGAGACTTTCTCTATCTATAGGATGAAATTTTTTTAAATTTATTATAGGAATATTTTTATAATTTACTGAATTATTTACTCCCCACTGCAAGTCAGAGGAGCGCACTTTATTATTAAAAATACCATTAGCTAAAAATTTATTTGGGATCCAAATATTGCCTTTTTTTATTGAAGATGAATTTAACTCACCTACATATTCGTAAAAAACATTTAAAAAACCAGCGGTTTTTGATTTAGAATTGAGTTCAATTTTTTTATTTCTTGTATTAATAGAAATTTCTGCTTGTCCAACAATTAAATTGCCAAATTGAACTTCATAAAAATAATTTTCTACAGAGCTACAGGCTGGGCCATTAATAAATAAAGTAGATAAAATTAAAATTTTAAAATAGTTATTTATGCGCTTACTCATCTTTACTTTTAGTTTAATTGGAAATATTTTGTTCTCTTATAATTGCTAATACAGATGAAATTGTTGATACACAAAAAGGAACGCAAAATGTAAGTATAACCTTTACCCAATTTGAGACCGTCATTGTTCCAAGTAATATATGATCGCCATGATTAATAATGGCCAATACAATTCCAACTATTGATGCCATCTTCACTCCTCTTAAAAGTACATCTGATCTTGTAAAAATTTCAAACATTTATCTTATCCGTCAAAAGTTTTTATTATTTGCAAAAACAACATAGTATAGAAAACAAAAATATGTAATTATTTAAATAAAAATCAATATATTGAGGCAAAAATGTTAATTAAAATCTTTGTAAGGACTTTTCCATCTACTGAAGATTGTGAATTATTTGAATCTATATTAGAAACACGATGGCCTAACTTACTTCAAAAAGTAAAGGGAGTCCGATTTAGAGCGATGAAAAATCCTCAAACACCTAATGTGAGCGTAGTTTTGTGGGAATTTCCAGACAATGAATCTATGAAAAAAATTGAAAAGTTAATCGAAGAAAATATAGCAAAATATGTAAAGACACTTGCTCCCAAAACAGTACACTTTGTAGGTGCAGTTACACAAGATTTTGGTGAAACTTCATTTTAAATAAAAAGAATAAACATGGAAGATTTAGAACAAAGAAGACTTGCAGCTATTGTTTTTGCTGACGTAGTTTCTTATTCGAAGCTAATACAAAAAAATGAACTTCAAACTATTAATTCTTTTAAGTCACATAAGAAACAATTATTTGAACCATTAATTTCTAGATTTGGTGGTAGGCTTGTAAAGACAATCGGTGATGGTATATTGATGGAATTTGCTTCCGCCATAAAAGCGACTGAATGTGCCATTTCTATCCAGGAAGGGATGGTTGAAAGGAATAAAAATATACATAAAGACGAGAGTATATTTTTTAGAATAGGCATACATATTGGTGACATCATAATTAGTGATGATGATGTACTCGGTGATGGTGTTAATATAGCGTCTAGAATTGAGTCTTTAGCTGAACCTAACGGGGTTACAATATCAGACGACACTTTTAGACAAATAAAAAATAGACTTAATATTGTATGGGTAGATTGTGGATCGAAACAAGTTAAAAATATTGAGCAACCCATACAAACATGGAGTTGGGCTTCTTCTAGTAACAATAAAAAACTAAAAGAAACTATTTCTGATATAGAAAAAGATAAGCCTTCAATTGTAATTTTACCCTTTAGAAATTTATCTAACAATAGTGAACAAGAATTTCTTGCTGATGGAATATCAGAAGATATTATATCAGCTTTGTCAAAATTTAGATCTTTGTTTGTAATTGCTAAAAATACCTCTTTTTCTTTTAAAGATAATAAAAGGAATGTTACTGAAATAGCTGAAGAGTTGGATGTTCGTTATGTTTGTGAAGGTAGCGTAAGATCATCAGGGAATAGAATTAGAGTAACAGTTCAGTTAAGCGATGCTCAAACTGGTAATTCAGTCTGGTCTGACAAATATGATGGTAATTTAGACGATATTTTTGAATTTCAAGATCAAATAACTCAAGTTTTATCTAATCAGATTCATCAAGAAGTAAATTATATTGAGTTAATCAATATTAAAAAAAGAGATACAGTAAATTTTAAGGCATGGGAGCTTTACCAAAGAGGGTTAAATAGTCTTTATCTTATGAATAAAGAAAGTTTGAATGAAGCAGCAGATCTTTTTTTAAAGTCGATTGAAATAGATAATAATTTTGGTCAAGCTTATAGTTATCTTGCTTTTACAATTTCTCATTTTGTTTTTTTAGGTTTTTCAAAAAAACCTGAAGATGATATAAAAAAAGCAAAATTTTATGTGGAAAAGGCTTTAGATTGTGACAACCGTGACTCTCTAGCACATGAAATGCTTGCTAGAATATATAGTTTATCTAAAAACCATGATCAAGCAGTAGAGGCTGCTAAAAAAGCAATTGAATGTAATGTTAATTCATCTTCGGCATATATGTTTTATGCCAGTGCACTAACATTTGCTAATAGATGTGAAGAAGCTTTAAAACCTATTGATCAAGCAATTAAATTAAGTCCAAGAGATCCAAGAACTTTCAATTTTTTAATGAATAAAGCTATGATAGTTGGAGAAATGGGTGATTTAAAATTAAGTGTTGACCTTGCAAGAAAAGCTGTAGCAATTCCACAAGGTGATTTTAGACCGGCACTTATACTAGCTATATATTGTGCTAAGTCGGGTTTGCTAGATGAAGCTCAAAAAGCTATTGAAAGAGTTTTGGAAATCATTCCAAATTTTACACTTACCAAATTAAGAGAGAATTTTTTTTCTCATTTTGAGACTGAATTGTTAGATAATTATATTTTAAATTTGTCAAAGTTAGATGTACCTAAGTAATTATAGAATGAGCTGTAAATAAAATAAGGAATGTTATTATCATGAATTATAGCAATATTTTACCTCGACATACTAGCTATGAGCTCCCAATTGCTGCTTACGGTGATGGATGCTATATTATTGATAAAAAAGGTAAAAAATATCTTGATGGTTCGTGCGGAGCAGCTGTATCATGCTTGGGCCATTCTGACCAAACAATAAATAACGCCATAATAAAACAAACTGAAAAATTAGCGTTTGCCCACACATCTTTTTTCACTAGCGAAACTGCAGAAGAACTTGCAAAAATATTATCAAAAAATTCTCCAACAGGATTAGATAAAGTTTATTTTGTTTCTAGTGGATCGGAGGCAGTTGAAGCATCACTAAAATTAGCAAAACAATATTTTAATGAAATTGGAAAACCAAAAAAACATAGAGTTATTTCAAGAAAACAAAGTTATCATGGAAATACATTAGGAGCATTAGCAGTTGGGGGTAATGTATGGAGAAGATCTGCATTTGAAGATTTACTTATAGAAACTAGTTTGATTTCTCCGTGTTATAAATATAGATTTCAAGATGAAAACGAAAGTGAAATTCAATATGGTTTAAGAGTAGCTAATGAATTAGAAGACGAAATAATTCGATTAGGTCCGGACAATGTTATGGCGTTTATTGCAGAAACAGTTGTTGGTGCAACAGCTGGTGCCTTAACACCTGTTAAAGGATATTTTGAGCGAATAAGAGAAATTTGCACTAATTATGATGTTTTATTAATTTTGGATGAAGTCATGTGCGGAGTGGGAAGAACCGGGCCACTCTTTGCGTGTGATGAAGAAAAAATTGTTCCTGATATAATAACTATTGCCAAAGGTTTAGGAGCTGGATATCAACCTATAGCTGCTATGATGTGTCAAAACTTTATTAATGACGCTATAAACCAAGGAAGCGGATTTTTTCAACATGGACATACTTACCTAGGCCATCCCGTTGCATGCGCCGCTTCATTAGCTGTTGTAAATAAATTAATAGAAGAAAATTTTTCTGAACAGGTAATTAAAAAAGGAGAATATTTACAGAAAAGCCTTGAAATTACACTTGGTCACAATGAGTATATTGGTGATGTAAGAGGCAGAGGTTTATTTAGGGGTATAGAATTAGTTCAAAACAGAGATACAAAAGAGCCGTTTCCTAAAAAATTAAATATCGCAGGTAAAATTAAAAAAAAGGCCCTTGATTTGGGTTTAATATGTTATCCAACACAAGGGACAGTAGATGGTACAGTTGGTGACCATATTTTAATTGCACCACCATTTATAATTAATGAAAATGAAATGAATGAAATTTCTCAAAAACTAAAAACTACTATCGAATATATCTGTAATTAAACTTGATAATAATTTAAATTTATATTTAATAAACCATTCAAATTTTAATTTTTTAAGAAAAATAATATATATATGTATTTACGTGTCGTAACAATAAAATGTCCAAATCAAACTGCAAAAAAAGCCTTAAAATTATTAAGTAAACAAGTTGCAACTGAACAAATGAGCGTTGGGCTTATTAAAGAAACTGTTGTTGATATTTCTGAAACCAATTTTTTAAATGTTAAATATTGGATTTCAAAATCTCATTTTGAAAAAGGAAGAATCAATTGGCAAAAAGTTAGTCAGGAATACAATGAGATGGGAGCTATTGTGTCAGGCGTGGGTGGAGAAGGTGAGATTAACCTCTCAGAAAATTTTAAAAATTATATCTAACTAAACACCCAAGAACTCTTGAGCAATGTTGCTTGTAAGCTTCGAAGAAGGCCCATTCCAAACCGTTTTTCCTTTTTCAAGTATGAAAAAGTTGTCAGCTAAATCTAATAATTGTTTTAGCGATTTATCAATTATTAAAATTGATGAAGATTTATTTTTTAAGACTTCTATTACTTTCCAAATTTCTGACCTGATAGTTGGTGATAAACCCTCAGTTGCTTCGTCTAAGATTAATAACTTTGGATTAGTCATTAAAGCTCTTCCAATTACCAACATTTGTTGCTCTCCTCCTGACAATGAAAAGGCTAATTGATTTTTTCTTTCTTCCAATCTTGGAAATAAATTGTAAATAGCATCTAAATCCCATTCTCCATCAACAGCTGTGGCAATAAGATTTTCTAATACGGTTAAATTAGAAAAAGCTCTTCTTCCCTCAGGAACTAGCCCTATTCCTAATTGAGCAATTTTATAACTTGGGCGTTTTATAAGTGAGATATTATTAAACTTAATTTCACCATGATATTCATTTATTAAACCACAAATAGATTTAATAGTTGTAGACTTCCCCATTCCATTTCTGCCGAGCAAGGCAACAATTTCACCTTGATTTATTTCTAAATTAACATCAAATAATGCCTGACTTGCTCCATACCAAGATTTAAGCGATTTTACTTTCAAGAGTTTATCCATTAAATTTCATAGCCTAAATACACATCACGAACTAGGACATTGGATCTTATTTGGTCAACTGTTCCAGTGGCTACTATTTTTCCATAGTTAATTACAGAAACTCTGTCAGCTAGAGCAAAAACTGCATCCATATCATGTTCAATTAATAAAATAGGTGAATTAGTTTTAATCTTTTTAAACAAGTTTATCATCATTTTCGTTCCATTTTCATCTAGACCTGCCATAGGTTCGTCGAACAAAAACACCTTAGGATCCATAGCAAGTGCTAACCCAACCTCTAGCTTTCTTCTATCACCATGACTAAGTTCAGAGGCCAGAATATCGCTCTTATCAAATAGCTTTATTTCCCTGAGAATTTTTTTAGCTTTCGCATCTAATTCTTTATTTTTTCTTATACTTTTAAATATTTGAAATGTTTCTTTGGATTTATCAAGAAGCGATAAAATTATATTATCAAAGGCACTAAATTTTGGGATAATTGACGAGACTTGAAAAGTTCTAGATATACCTAATTTTGCTCGTTCAACATCATTAAGATCAGTTATATCTTCTTGGTCCAAAAAAATTGAACCTATGTCATGCTTAACAGTTCCTACAATTTGTTTGATTAATGTTGATTTTCCCGCTCCATTTGGCCCAATTAAAGCGTGAATTTCATTAAAATTTAAGTCTATGGCTATTTCATCTGTAACTTTAAATGCACCATAAGATTTTGATAAATTTTTAATATTTAAAATCTTATTTTTCATGTTCTAACTTCTTATCAAACAAACCTAAAATCCCTGATCGTGCATATAATATTATTAAAATAAGAATTAAACCTAACCAAAATTGCCAGTTTTCTGTAAATGATCCAAGGGTTTGCTCCAGTGCAATGAAAAAAGCCGCTCCGACTAAAGGACCGTAAAGTCTTGCCATTCCGCCAAGTATGACAAACACCATTATTTCTCCAGAAGTATGCCAATCAAGTACC
>QBZS01000043.1:0-8702 GCA_003279355.1 SAR116 cluster bacterium AG-335-N04 | reverse complement strand
TCTATCGAAAAAAATTTCTGATTTACTTTACAATAATGAGTTTTCTCAAATTCCTAAGATAGATATCCAAAGAAAAGAATTAATAAAAAAAATTAAAGAAACCCATTTAAACAAAAATATTATCAAAGCTAGAATTAGTGAATTATTAGAAAATAATAACAAAATAGTTCGGTCTACAGAAAAAAAAATACACAAATTATCTAAAGATCACAATAATTTTAGCAAAAGATTAAAAGCATATTCCTTCAATAAGTAGTTAAATTTTCAAAATACTTGAAATAATTAAATTTCTTTATAAAAAAATTAAACAAATCAATTTTTCAGTCGTAAACGATGCTGAAATTTTAATATAATTCGTGGAGGGATTATTTAATGCTTAATATTGGTAATTTAACAGCTTCTCATTTTATTCAAAGAAATATGTCTAATCAAATAAAAGAGATGACTGAAAGCACGCACAGATTATCTTCTGGCAAGAGAGTGAATACTGCTTCTGATGATCCATCATCAGTTGGATCAATATCTAGATTAAATGCCCAAGTCCTCTCATTAGGAGAGGCAATATCAAATGGAGCTGAAGGAAAGATTTTAACTCAGACGGCAGATAGTGGCTTAAGTTCAATTAATAATTTACTAGCTCGGATTCGTGAACTTGCCGTTCAGGGTGGAAATACAACTTTGACAACGGCTGACAGAAATACATTACAAGTTGAAATAGATGCCTATTTAACTGAAATTGATGCTGTGACAAAATTAATTAAATTTAATACAATTAAATTATTAGACGGATCTAATGACAATGTGAGTTTCTTAGTTGGAGAAAATAAAGATGATAATATTTCTATTAATCTAGTTAAATCTGATAGCACCGCATTGGGACTGTCTGGCGGTTCAGGTGTAAAAGAGTTTACCAGTGGAAGAGTAACAGGATTTACTTACAATAGTAGTAATCTTGCAGCTAGCGATATTAAAATTAACAGCCAGAATGCACTTGCTTCAACATTAACTTCTAATTTATCATCAGGAAATAATACAGCTACAGCACTAGTCACAGCTATCAATGCTAACTCAAATAATCATGGAGCTACAGCTACAGGTTTTAATAAACTTACTTCAACCGCAAAAAGTTCATTAACCATGAGTAACACTTTTACTATTAACTCTAATGTTATATCCATACAAACTAGTTTAGTAAATTTAGTAACTGAAATAAATCAAGAAGCTGCAGGCGTAACTGCCACACTAAATTCAGATAATACAATTACTTTATCTAATACTACTGGAAACGACATAGTGATTGGAGGTAATGCGCCAACTGATGCGGGTTTTACAGCTGGAACTTATCTAGGGTACTTAAAACTTGCTAATGTTGATGGCACTTTTGTTAAAATAGAAGCAATGACTAAAGCAAACGGTTATGCATCAAATAGTGGAAATATCGATGATTTAGCTAGATTTGGATTTAATGAAGTGGATTCAAGTACAGTTATTAGATCCGATTTAGTTTCTACTAACGCCTTAACCTCATCTCACGATATAAAAATTAATGATATTGAAATTGGTGTATCTGATAGCGCATCAGCAGCAGCTAAAGCTATTGCAATCAATGCAGTATCTGCATCGACAAATGTAACGGCTTCTGGCAATAATATCGTAACACTCGACATTAATGTTGGAGAAGCTTCATCAGCTGGTTCTAATATTAGTATTAATGGAAATGCAATAAATTTTTCAAGCGTAACTAATACTAATGAAACTATTACAGCAATAAATAGTGCATCTATAGGTGATATTATTGCTTCAACTAATACTAGCGGTGAGATTGAATTAACAAGTGCGAGTGGAGCTGATATAGTTATAACACATTCTGGAACAGCAGGCGTGTTTATAGATGCACACACTGATGCGACAGGAGCTTCAATATCTGTTGCTGGATCAGGAAGTTCAGTAACATTTAAAGGACAAATTTTGTTAACCCATACTGCTGGGGATGTTATAAAAATATCTGGAGATGATGTTGGTGAACTTGGTTTCCAAGCCCAAGCATCAAGCAGTGCGTCAATACCTGGATCAACTATTTCGGTTTCAACAACATCAAATGCCACATCTGCTTTAACTACAATAGATACAGCAATAGATACTATAGCAAATACGAGAGCAAAATTTGGGGCAAGTGAAAATGCTATTGATCATAGATTAAATTATCTTCTAGATGCTAAAACAAATTCAACTTCAAGATTATCTAAGATAGAGGATGCTGATTTTGCTCTAGAAACAGCTAAATTGACGAAAGCTCAAATTATGTCAAGAGCTGCATCATCAATGCTTGCACAGGCTAATGCAAATGGCGAAGTTTTTTTAAGATTAATTAATTAAGAAATATTTTGATTTACATTTATTGAATATTTCTTCATTTTTTCAATCAAAGTCGTTCTTCTTAATTTTAATTTATCGGCTGCTAAGGCAACTTTGTTATTTGTTTGTTCTAATGCTTCTTCTATTAAAACAATTTCTACATCTTGTAGATGCCTTCTCAAGTCAATTTCATCATAGAAAGAAAACCAGTTTTTATAATTTTTGGGGTGTGGCAAATAATCTTCGGGGCTATTACTATTATCAGTTTCGTCAATGTTTGTAATACCACTTAAATCAGATGTCATTTCCCATAAAGCATCCTGTTCTTCGGCAACAGAAGGTACCTTTAATCTAAGAAGATTTTCATAGACATTTGAACTTGTAATTTCTTTTCCAGGAAAAATTATACAAGCTCTCTCAATTACATTCTTTAGCTCGCGAATATTTCCTGGCCAATTGTGCTTAGTAAGAGCTGTTATTGCATCTGGTGTAAAGATTGGTCTAGCAAATTCCTCTAAATTTAAATTTGATAAAAGTTTTTCTTGAAGGCTTGGTATGTCAGTTCGTCTTTCAGCAAGAGAGGGGACATTAATTGGAAGGACATTTATTCTAAAAAATAAATCAGCCCTGAACTCACCGCTCTCAACTTTTTTTTCTAAATCTCTGTGAGTAGCACAAATCAATCTTAGATCAATCTTGATATCGTCTGCACCCCCAACACGTTGAATAGACCTACTTTCAATAGCTCGTAGTAACTTTGCCTGAAGAGGTAAGGGCATGTCACCAATTTCATCTAGGAATAAAGAGCCACCACTTGATTGTTCAAATCTACCTTTTCTTTGCTTATCTGCACCAGTAAAAGATCCTTTTTCATGACCAAAAAGTTCAGACTCTAATAATTCAGAAGGAATTGCAGCACAATTTACTGTAATAAAGGGTCCATTTTTTTTTGAACACTTGTGTATAGCTTGGGCAACTATATCTTTACCTGTTCCTGTTTCTCCTAAAATCAATGCTGTACTATCTGTTTGTGAAACCATCGCAATCAAATTTTTCATTGATTTAGTTTCAGCACTTTCCCCGTCAATCATATCATTTAGCTTATCTATTATAGATTTTTCTTGAGAAGATTTATTTGATAATTTATCAACAACGTTCATTTTAAGATCCGTCAAATATTTGAACTTATATTATAATATCTGTCATATTAATGACATACTTTGCAATAAATCAATAATGAATTTTAAAAATTATTCTAAATCGACATAGGCCAAGTCAAAAAAGATAATAAAACTTAGATTGGCAAGCTTCTTGCTTCTTAAAACTTATCAATTTTAGGAGTTTTTAATGAGCCAAATCATTGTTATAAAAAATAGTCTAAAAATAGTTAATAGTTTGTGTGATATATTAGAAAAAAGAGATGTTACAGTAATTAAGGCAGGCACTGACAATTCAAAGCCTGATTTTCTGGGTATTGATTTAGTAGGTTACCAAGCTGATACAATCTTATGTTCAGATATTTTTGAAAAAGAAATTGGTGGCTCTTCAAAATTAGTTTCATTTGCTAGGCAAGCTAAGTTATCGAAAATAATTATTATAGCTGATGATACTAAAATTAAAGGAATTGAAGTCAAAGATGAATTAGGCGGAGCAGTCAAAAGGATTACGGTTTCAGATTATACAGACCAATATGCATTAGAACTAATTTTTAATACCTGTTGTCCTCATATCTCGTTTTCTGCTGGAGACACAAAAACCTATGAGCTTTTATCACTAGCAAGAAGAGTAGCAATTACTGATGTAACAGTTTTTATTAATGGCCCAACTGGATCGGGTAAAGAAGTTTTAGCCAATTACCTACATGAAAACTCTAATAGAAAAAATGAACCCTTTGTAGCTGTAAACTGTGCGGCTATTCCAGAGAATATGTTAGAGGCAATTTTATTTGGGCATGAAAAGGGCGCATTTACAGGTGCTTCAAATGCAAACAAAGGAATTTTTAGGGCTGCAGATAAAGGTACGTTGCTTCTAGACGAAATTTCTGAAATGCCTTTATCGTTACAAGCAAAATTATTAAGAGTTTTACAAGAAAGAAAAGTTACACCTGTTGGTGGTCAAAGAGACATTGATGTAGATGTGAGAGTTTTGGCAACATCAAATAGAGATATGGCATATGAAGTAAATCAATCTAGGTTTAGAGAAGATTTATACTACAGATTGAACGTATTTCCACTTCAAACACATAACTTATCTTCGAGGAAAGATGACATTTTACCGATCTCAATAAAAATTTTAGACAAACACAATAATGAAAGTAAAATAATGCCTTATATTACAAGTGATGCAAGAGAGTTGTTATCCAGTCATAATTGGCCAGGAAATGTAAGAGAATTAGAGAATACCCTTCAAAGAGCTTTGGTATTGTGTAAAGATAACATTATAGATGGTAAATCTATAATGATAGATAAATCTTTATCAAATATAAGTGAGAATTCATCAGTTAATTCTTTTGCTGATCAATTAGCTTTTGCAAAAGTAACATAAGAGGAAAAAAAGTATGCAAGTTTCAAATCAAAATATTAGTAGTTCAAGTCTTCTTCGACAAAACATACTAGAAAAAGCCAATGAGGCATTTTCAGGAGGTGAAAAAGCAGAAGATTTTTCAAAAAAAATTAATGATGCCATTAATTCTGTAGCCGATAGTCAGAATAACGCTTCAAAAATAACAAAAGATTACGAGCTTGGAAAAGAAACTGACTTAACTAAAGTTATAATGCAACAACAAATATCAAGTATAGCATTTCAAATGACTTTGAATGTTAGAAATAAAGTTTTGAGTTCTTACAAAGATATAATGAATATGCCTGTTTAATTTAATTTATTAGGAAAAGAAAATGGCTGAAGCAACAACTGGAAATAATTTAACTGGAATGAATCGAGGCACAGGTATTGTGAGCAGAATTTCATCATCTATTCAAAATGTTAGAAAGATGACGACAGATCCTGCAGTTCAAAAATCAGTGCCGTTAATATTTGGAGTAATTGTTGCTTTCATAGGATTAATAGTTTTTTTTACCATGCAAAAAACAGATATGACAACATTATTCGCCGCACTTCCAGAAAGTGAAAAGGCAATTGTAATTCAAACATTGCAGCAAAACGGGGTTGATGTTTCCTTAAATCCGTCAACTGGAGAGGTTGTAGTGCCTGTAAAGGATTATCATGAATCTAGAATGCTACTTGCAGGTGAAGGATTACCTTCTTCCGTCTCCTCAGATGGTTACGATACTTTAGGTGACATGCCAATGGGAACAAGTAGATCAGTAGAGGCAATTAAAATAAAACAATCTTTAGAAGCAGAATTAGCAAGATCTATAAACCATATTTCCGGCATCAGCTCTGCAAGAGTTCATTTGGCTATTCCTGAAAAAACAGTTTTTGCTAGAGAAATTACTCTACCCTCAGCTTCAATATTTGTAAAGTTATCTAAGGGAAGATCGTTGGGAAGACAGCAAGTTCAAGCAATAGTTCATTTAGTATCCACTTCTGTTCCTAACTTACCTTCTGAAAAAATAACTGTCGTAGATCAATTTGGTGAACTCTTATCTAAGCCATCAAACGATGTTTCTACATCTTCATCAAATGAACAAATGTCTCAGACGATGAGATTAGCTGAGATTTATAGGTCAAGAATTATTTCATTATTAACACCAATTCTAGGTGCAGGAAATTTAAAGGCAGAAATAAATGTAGATATGAATTTTACTAAAAGGGAGATAACAGAAGAATCTGTAGACCCAAAGGGAAATGCCCTTAGAAGTGAACAAACTTCATTAGATGAAAGTGCTAATCCAGAGGCAAGAGGCATTCCAGGAGCACTCTCAAACGCCCCTCCTTTAGCACCTGATCTGAAAACAGAGGCTCCAGAAGGTAAAGACGCAGTTGGAAGTTTAAAACAGAGAAGTCAAACATCTGTTAAAAATTATGAAGTTAGTAGAAAAATTGAGACTACAACAGCTCAATATGGAGAAATTAAGAAAATTAAGGCTGCAGTTATAATAAGAGAAAAGAAGATTATATCACCAGAAGGATTGGTAACTTACGAACAATTCAGTGACCAAAAGTTAATAGAAATTAAATTATTAGTCCAAGAGGCTCTTGGTTATGACGAAGCTAGGGGTGATAGCGTAACGGTTAAAAGTAGTCCATTTGTAGATATGCTTGAAGAAGATGTTTTACCTTGGTATGAGAATGAGTCAATAAAAGAACTAGTGGAACAATTAGCAACTGTTTTAATTTTAGCAATTGTTATATTTGGAGCACTTCATCCTCTCTTAAAAAGGGTGCTAGTTCCAGCTGGATTTACTGCTGGAGGACCAGGAGGCATGTTGATTGGAGAAGACATGGATGACGACGATGAAAAAATTGAGGTTCAAGAAGGTGAGTCACTTGAAGACATTAAGGCTAAATTAAAGCCTAAAAAGTCTGCAATTTCTGCTGAGATGCTTGATACTGCTAATACATACGACGATAAGGTTGCTGTAATTAGAATGATTGTTGGAGATGAGGCAGGTCGTGTTTCGAGTGTCTTTAAAGGCATGATGGAAAAAGATTCTTAGATTAGATTAAGTGAGATAAAGTTAATAAAGTAGGGTAATAAAATGGCGGAAGCAGGAAAAACACCTAGTGCGAGTGAAGTTTACCAAGGTTTGACGGGGACACAAAAATGTGCAATTTTGATGATGTTGATTGGTGAAGATGAAGCTGCAGAAATCATGGCAAACTTATCTCCTAAAGAAGTACAAGTCTTAGGATCAGCAATGTACTCTGTACAAGGTTTAGGACAAGATACTGTTAACTTAGTTTTAGATGAATTTTTAGCTATTATTAAAGCTCAAACTAGTTTGGGCATTTCTGGCGGTAGTTACATTAAAAATGTATTAACTAAATCTTTGGGAGATGATAAGGCACAAACTGTTTTGGGTAAAATCACACCATCAGACAGTAATAAAGCTATTGAGATTTTAGATTGGCTTGATGCAAGATCTATTGCAGACTTAATTATTGACGAACACCCTCAGATTGTTGCGTTAATTATTTCTTACTTAGAGCCTACGACTGCGTCAGATGTTCTAAACTTTATGCCTGAAGAACGTCAATCTGATTATATAAGAAGAATAGCAACATTAGAAACAGTTCAACCAGAAGCATTAAAAGAATTAGACAGAGTGATGCAAAAAGTGTTCTCATCGAATGCTAGTTTGCGAGCTAGTAAAGTTGGAGGTGTACCTGCAGCTGCCAAGATAATGAACTTTTTGAGCGGTGATAATGAAGCAAAGATTATGAAGGAAATCTTGAAGGAAGATAAACAGTTAATGTTATCAATTCAAGATAGTATGTTTGTATTTGAAACATTATTATTATCTGATGATAAATCTCTACAAACTTTACTTCGAGCAGTTGAAGATGACTTGATAATTCTTGCTCTTAAAGGTGCGGATGATGAGTTAAAAACAAAATTATTTGGATGCATGTCTCAACGTGCAGCGGCAAATATTCAAGATGAAATGGAAGCTCTTGGTCCAGTAAGACTTACTGAAGTACAAGAGGCTCAAAAGCAAATAATTGCTGTGGCAAGACGAATGTCTGATGAAGGATCGATAGTACTGGCAGGACGTGGCGGCGATGATTATGTATAAATCGAGATAATATAATGACTCTAAACGTAAAATTTGATCAAGAAAAACATGATCATAATAACATTATACCCTTAGGTAACGATGAAATTAAATCTATTTTAAAGACCCAATCTGAAGCAGTTTTTGAAGATAAAAATATTACTAACAAATCTAATTTTGTTAAAAAATCTCTAATAGACATTGCTATGGATTTTGAAACTAAAGAAAGAAAAAAAGAAACGTCAAAAATTACTGAAACCATAAAAAAAAATACCACTGAACCTGCAAAAAATGAAGATATAGAAGAAAAATCGAATGAGGATATTGACCTAATAGATGGCACTGATCAAGACGCCACCTCCAGTAAAATAGATGAACCAGATAGGCTATCAGATAAATCTTTAAGTGAACCTGAATTGGTTGATCAAAATAATGATGGACTAAATACAACTTCAGATGAAACAAATACCGAAAATAATCAATCAGAGAATTTGACAGATTCAAATACAAAAATTGGAAATGTTAATAGTCAAATTAAAGAACAGTTAGATGAAAATGAAATAATCCCAGAAACTAATAATAAGATTGACGAGACACAGCAAGCACTTGAATCAGTTAGGGATGCAGTTTCTCAATCGTTAAATAAAAGCGACAACGAAAACGAAAATA
>QBZS01000042.1:0-8769 GCA_003279355.1 SAR116 cluster bacterium AG-335-N04 | reverse complement strand
TAATAGAAACTATTAACTATGCAAGAGAAAGTAATATCCCATTATTAGCTAGAGGTGGAGGTACATCACAATGTGGGCAAACAGTTAATAAAGCTATTGTTATTGATAATTCCAAATTTTTAAATAAAATCATTGATTTTGATAAACAAAAAATGACTTGTACTGTTGAGCCCGGAATAATTTTGGATGAGTTAAATCGTTTTTTAAAACCTTTCGGAGTTTGGTTTCCAGTAGACGTTTCAACTTCAAGCAGAGCTACCATAGGTGGCATGGCTGGAAATAACAGCTGTGGTGGTAGATCGATTAGATATGGCATGATGCGCGACAATGTCCTAGAAATAGAAGCTATATTATTTGACGGTTCAACATATAATTTTGGGAAAATAGAAAATAACCGTCCCAATGTAAGTAATGGTGTTGCTACCAAAATTATTTTAGATCTCTTGAAATTAGCTAAAGATAACCAAGAAGAAATACTTGCAAAATTTCCAAAAGTTCTCCGAAGGGTAGGTGGATACAATATTGACGCCCTGCTTCCTGATGCAATGGCAAATAGACCTAATGGTGAAGTAGGTGATGGTATAAATTTATCACATTTGTTAGTAGGGTCAGAGGGCACGCTAGCTTATTCATCTTCAATAACATTAAAATTATCACCGCTTCCATCAAAAAAGATTATGGGTGTGTGTCACTTTCCTTCATTTTATGAAGCGATGGATGCTGCACAACATATTGTTCCACTAGATCCGGTTGCAGTTGAACTAGTTGATGACACTATGATACAGCTAGCAAGAAAAATTGATATGTTCAAGCCCACTGTAGAAGCTGTTGTTAAAGGAGATCCAAAATCGTTACTTTTAGTTGAATTTGCTGAAGAGGATATGGAAGAGAATTTAGTTCGATTGAAAAAACTTCACGAATTGATTAATGATCTTGGATACTCATGGGAAAATACTAAAAAGCCTGGCGGAGTTATAGACGTAAGTGACACTTCTCTTCAGTCTAAAGTAAGTGAAATGAGAAAGTCTGGTTTAAACATTATGATGTCAATGAAACAAGATGCAAAACCAGTCTCCTTTATTGAAGATTGTGCCGTTGAGCTTAAAGACTTAGCTGAGTACACTGACGGTCTTAACAAAATATTTGATAAATATAACACCAAAGGAACTTGGTATGCTCATGCATCCGTTGGATGCCTTCATGTAAGACCTGTTCTTAATATGAAACTACAAGAAGATATTTCCAAAATGAGAAACATTGCAAATGAAACTAGTGATTTAGTTAAAAAATTTAATGGCTCCTATTCTGGTGAACATGGAGATGGCATAGCAAGATCTGAATTCAATGAAGTAATGTTTGGCAAGAACATGAATAATCTTTTTAGAACCATAAAAAAATCATTTGACCCTAGTAATATATTTAATCCTGGGAAAATAATTGATGCTCCAAAAATGGATAGTAGAGATCTTTTTAGATATGCGCCATCTTATAACGCTGAAAATATTAAAACACTTTTAGACTGGTCTTCTTGGACAGGTAAGGCTGGTGGTTTTCAGGGTGCAATTGAAATGTGTAATAATAATGGATCATGTAGAAAATTGGACGGTGGAGTAATGTGTCCCTCTTTCAGGGTTACAAAGGATGAAAAAGATTCGACTAGAGGAAGAGCAAATTCTCTTAGATTAGCTCTATCGGGACAACTTGGAAAAGATGCTTTAATCAGTGACGAGATGACAGATACAATGAAATTATGTGTATCCTGTAAAGCCTGTAAAAGAGAATGTCCAACAGGTGTAGATATGTCAAAGATGAAAATTGAATTATCTTGTTTAAAAGCCAAAAAATATGGTTTAGATATTAACAGTAAACTTGTTGCTTACCTTCCAAAATATGCCCCATTAGCATCAAAAATGTCTAAAATTATGAATCTTAGAGATAAAGTGCCAGGTTTAGCTAAAATTAGTGAGCTATTATTAGGTTTTACAGCTAAAAGGCCTCTTCCCAAATGGAGAAATGATTACTTCAAAGATAGTGAATTACCAGATATAATAGATAAAACACAAGACAAAACACCAGTTATTTTATTTGTAGATACTTTTAATCGTTATCATGAGCCAGAAAATGTAAGATCTGCAATAAAAGTATTAAATGCTGCAGGTTTTTTTCCTTTTATTCCAAAATCAAAGAACATTAAGGGGGTAATGTGTTGCGGAAGAACGTATTTAAGTACTGGCTTGATTGATAATGCAAGAACAGAAGCAACAAATGTTTTAGATACTCTTTCACCCTATATATCGCAAGGTATTAGTATAGTTGGATTAGAACCCTCATGTATTTTATCATTTAGGGACGAATTACCTGCTTTATTAAAAAATAAGAACACGGAACTTTTAAAGAATAATTCTTATACCTTTGAAGAATTATTAGCCAAACAATTTAAAAATCTTACCTTTAAAAAATTAAATGAAAAAGTGTTACTTCATGGACACTGCCATCAAAAAGCATTTGATGCTGTTAAGCCAATCCAGAAAGTTTTAAATTACATTGATGGTTTAGAGGTGGAAACAATAGAAACAAGTTGTTGTGGGATGGCAGGAGCATTTGGCTATGGCAAAGACACTTATGATATTTCAATGAAAATGGCAAAAGAAAGACTTTTCCCAACTATAAAAAAGAATTCCAAAGATATAAAAATTATTGCTGATGGGATTTCATGCAGATGTCAAATCAAGGATGGTATAGATAGGCAAGCTATTCACGTTGCTAAATTTCTAGATGATAATATAATTTACTGAAATGATATTAGGATCTAGTCTATTCTTAACAAGAGGTAAGAATGCCAAGCAAAATTAGAAAACCTACTTCTTTTCATTGGGGAAGTTATTACGCTGAGATAGAAAATGATAAACTTGTTGCAATGCGACCATACGAGAATGATAAAGACCCATCGAGTATCGCCAATGGAATAATTGATAGCATTGACGATGACTTAAGAATAAAAGTTCCACATGTTCGAAAAGGTTATCTTCGTGAGATAAGAAAAGAACTTGCTAATGGTAAAACGTCTTTAACAGGAAAACGTGCGAGAGACAAACGTGGATCCGATAGTTTTGTTCCTGTAAGTTGGGATGAAGCTCTAGATATCGCTGCTTTTGAACTAAATAGAATTAAGAAAAAATATAAAAATAAGGCTTTCTTTGCCGGTTCTTATGGTTGGGGGTCAGCAGGAAGATTCCACCATGCCCAAAGCCAACTTCATAGATTTTTTAATTGTTATGGTGGTTACACAAGATCAGTTAATACTTATTCTTATGCTGCAAGTGAAACAATTATGCCGCATGTTATTGGTTTATCTTATAGAAAATTTCTTGATACTCATACAGATTGGAACAACATCAAAGATAATTCCCAGTTAATAGTTATGTTTGGAGGACTGCCACTTAAAAACTCCCAAGTAACTTCTGGTGGGGTGGGTAAACATACTACCAAAGACTACATTAAAAAATGTGAAAAAAAGGGTGTTAAATTTATTAATGTTAGCCCCATGGAAATGGAAGCTGATATAATTAGTAAAGCAGAATGGATTAAAATAAGACCCGGTACAGATACTGCTTTAATGCTGAGTTTGGCATTTATTTTGGAAACTGAAAGTTTAGTTGATAGAGAGTTTATAAGTAAGTATTGTGTTGGGTATGATAAATTTTTGAAATATTTAAAAGGAGTATCTGACGGCAAGGCAAAAACTCCTTTTTGGGCATCTAAAATTACTGGAATACCCAGTAACACAATATATAATTTAGCAAAAAAGATGTCTACTAATAGAACTATGATTACTGGGGCGTGGGCTTTACAACGACAACAATATGGTGAACAACCTCATTGGATGATTGCTGTCCTAGCTTGTATGCTTGGGCAGATTGGTATGCCTGGTGGTGGCTTTGGTCTTGGATATAGCGCTGAAAACGGTATTGGAAACCCAGTTCAATATCACAAATGGCCAGCATTAGATCAATTTAAAAATCCTGTTTCAGACTTTATACCAGTAGCAAGAATATCAGATATGCTCTTAGATCCAGGTGAAATAATCTCGTATAATGGTAAAGAAATAAAATATCCAGATATTAAATTAGTATATTGGGCAGGTGGTAATCCGTTCCATCATCAGATGAACTTAAAAAAACTTGTAAAAGCATTTAAACAACCAGATAGTATAATTGTAAACGAAATTTGGTGGAATAGCCTAGCAAGACACTCTGACATTGTTTTACCTGCTACTTCGTCACTTGAAAAAAATGATATTGGAATTCGACATTGGGATCAAACTATATCCCCAATGCATAAAATTATTGAACCAATAGGAGAAGCAAAATCAGACTATGAGATTTTCTCTTCAATTTCTTCAAAACTTAATATTAAAGACAAATTCACAGAAAATAGAAATGAAGATCAATGGTTAAAATATTTGTGGAATGAAGCGAAAGAGAGTGCAAAAGAAGCTGGTTTTAATTTACCTGAGTTTGATAAGTTTTGGAAAAATGGATTTCAGGAAGTATTGTCTCCAAAAAAACAAACTATTTTGTTAGAAGAATTTGTAAATGATCCTATTAAAAATCCTGTATCCACCCCATCTGGAAAAATTGAAATATTTTCACAAACTATAGAAAATTTTAATTATAAGAACTGCCCTGGTCACCCAACTTGGTTAGAACAGGAAGAGTGGCTGGGTTCATCTTTAACTAAACATTACCCTCTTCAACTTATATCAGGTCAACCACATAATAGGTTACATAGTCAACTTGACAATGGATCTGAAAGTCAAAGAGATAAAATATCTGGTAGAGAACCTGTGAAGATTCATCCACATGATGCTCTCTTTAGAAAATTAAAGGATGGAGATATTGTAGAAATATTTAATAAAAGAGGTAAATGTCTTGCAGGAGTTGTTATTAGTAAAGAAGTTATGAAGGGTGTTGTTTTCCTTCCAGTAGGCGCCTGGTACGACCCTGTTGACGATGGTGGATTTTGTGTGCACGGCAATCCGAATGTATTAACCGCTGACATAGGAACTTCATCGCTTGCACAAGGTCCATCAGCTCATTCTACGTTAGTTGAAGTAAAAAGATTTGTAAAAGAATTGCCGCCTATAAGTATTTTAGAAAAACCTAACATAGTTAATAAGTAGAGTAATTAAATTTGAGCATAGAAATTTGTATTATAAATCCTTATGGGACAACCAGATCAAATAAAAAACTCAAAAAATGTGCGTCAAAAGTAATTAATGAAAATTCTAGTATTTATATAAATGAAAAAAATTTTGAAGATGATAATTTCAGTCATCATTTAGAAACAACTAATATTTCTAGTTTGGTCAAACAAATAGAAAATAATAATTCATCAGATGCATTTATAATTGCATCTTTTGAAGACATTGGAGTTGACGTAATTAGAAAGGTTACTTCAAAGCCGGTCATAGGTATTGGAGAAGCTTCATTTTACACTGCCAATATAATAGCTAATAAGTTTTCAATTATTACAAATGTATCTCATTCCCATGAGGCCTTAAAAAATAATTTAGTTAAATATGATATGGATCATAAATGTGTTTCATTAAAGTCTATTGAAGTCCCAATCTTAGATATGGAGACAATGTCAAAGTCAAATCTAACAAAATTAGAAAATGAAATCCAAAGAACTATTTCAGAAGATTGTCCTGAAGCAATCATTATTACTAGTGCGGGAATAACAAATCTTGCAAAAGATTTAAGTTATAAATTTAATATACCTATTATAGAAGGTATGACTGCAGCAACTGCTCTCATTGAAAATTTAACAAAACTTCAATTAAATATAAAAAGATTTGTTCGTAAACCTTTACGGAATTTTGGAATTCCTATTTAAAATATTCAATCTCATAACAATTCATTTTCTATATCAGTATCCATCAACTCCTTATCTCTATCAGAGTAATCTCCAAGTCCTCCACCACCAGGTGTGAATATTTCTAATATTTCACCAGCTTTAATAACTTGAGTTCCCTTACCATTAAGCTTTCTTTTATTTTTTATAAATACCTTACCTGCATTACCGTTCTCTCCATTTAACCTTCCTCTAGCTGGGAATTTTATTCTATCAAAGGAAGCTAACAAATCCATATCCTCGTCAATTGCTGATTTAATTTCAATAACTTGCCCCATACCACCATTATATTTTCCTTTACCTCCACTTCCAGGATTATATTCTTTTTTAAGAAATAACAATGGCGCAACCGCTTCATTAATTTCAACTGGAGTTCCCCTTACACCAGAAGGATAGGCAGTAGCTGATAAACCATCTTTATTTGGCCTTGCACCTGTGCCACCATTAACTACGGCAGTAACTGCAAATAAAGAGTTATTGTTTGCACCCCTGTTAGTCTTGCCACGAAATGTAATATTCCATAAACAAGAAGCACCTTCTGCAGGGACCTTTTCAGGTATAGCTTTTTCTAAGCAACCAAAAACAACATCTGGTAGCATTTGTCCAATAATATGTCTTGCGCATACTGCAGCAGGATATGGCGCATTTAAAATCGAACCTATTGGTGCATCAATTTCAAAAGGTTTTAGGGAACCTGCATTGTTTGGTATTTCTGCACTAACGAGACAACTTAATCCAAAACATGCGTAAGCCTTAGTGTAAGATAAAGGTACATTTATGCCAAACTTTGATTTTTCTGAAGTACCAGTAAAATCTACAGATATTGACTTTTCCGAAACGATCAATTTAGCCTCTAATTTAATATCCTTTTCAAATCCATCTATCATCATAGAATTTTTATATACACCATTTGGGATTTTCTTAATTTCATTTTCTACAGCTGATAAAGACTTTTCATATATAAAATCAGATAATTTTTTTAAATCATCAATTTTAAATTCTTTCATCATTTCAACTAATCTTTTGCAACCTATATCATTACATGCAGCCAATGAATAAACATCTCCTTCTGTTTCTACTGGTTGTCTTGTATTTTGGCTAATTAGTTTTAATAATGTTTTATTCATTACACCTTTGTCAGCTAATTTCAACATAGGTATATAAAGACCTTCCATATGTATATCAGTAGCATCAGGACCAACTCCTAATCCTCCGATATCTGTCAGATGAGATGTACATGAAAAAAGACCAACTATTTTGTTATCTTTGAAACAAGGGGTTGTTAGTACAAAATCGTTCAAATGCCCTGTTCCCATCCATGGATCATTTGTAATAAATATGTCTCCTTCATTCATAGTATTTAATGGAAAATGATTAATAAAATGCTTAACTGATTCTGCCATAGAATTTACATGACCAGGGGTACCTGTAACAGCTTGAGCCATCATTCTACCTTCTACGTCAAACACTCCAGCAGATATATCTCCACATTCACGAACAATTGGACTAAATGCAGTTCTCACTAGTGTTTGGCCTTGCTCTTCAACAACAGAAAGAAGTCTATTCCACATCACTTGATTTTGAACATTATTTTTATTATCAATTAGATTATTCTCATTCATTATCTATATGTTCCATTTGCAAAAAATTGTTACTTAAAACTTTTGTGTTAAAATTATTTGAAACAACTATTGTAGTTTGATCCTCTGTTATTATACATTGACCATTTATAAGGTCTCCAGGTTTTAAATTTGTCCTTTCATAATTAGGTATTTTAATTTTTTCTCCACTTTCATAATCACAAAAATCAATTAGAGAATTTTCTTTAATGTTTTTGTAAGTGTCAAGTTCTATATATTTAGTAGATTTCTCGTCTATAATAGATAATGATAAAGACCAAGTTAAAATTTCTATGTCAGCATTTGGCAGTATTCTAGAATATAATTTTTCGTAATTAGTTTCAAAAGACTCTTTAATTTTGTTTGCATCTCTAGTAGACAACACTTCATTTTCTATAGGCACTTTGATTTCGTGTCCTTGTCCAGCATAACGCATAAATGCAAAACGTTCTTCAATATATTGTGTTTTTTCAGACTTGTTTTGTATAATTTTTTTGGCTTCATCCTTCATAGATGTTAGTAAATTATTAACTTTTTCAAAGTTAAACTTATTTAATAACATTCTTAGACTTTTAACTATTTCGTATCCAACAGGTGCTTTCAAAAAACCGACTGCTGATCCTACACTTGCGTTTGTAGGAATGATGATTTTTTTTACTCTTAATTTTTCTGCAACTCTAGAGATATGAAGAGGGGCAGCTCCTCCAAATCCAATTAATGTTCTGTTTGATGTTTCGTGACCTTGTTCAACAGTATGAACTCTAGCAGCATTTGACATAGTTTCATCTACAATTTCAGATATTGCTAATGCGGCTGTTTCGGTCTTAATGTTAAGCTTGTCACTAATATTTTTTGTAATTGCATTTTTAGCAAATTCTTTAGATAGGTCTATTTTACCCCCAGCAAATTTATCAGCATCAATCTTCCCTATTACTAAATCTGCATCTGTAATTGTTGGATTATCTCCCCCATTAGAGTAACATGCCGGGCCTGGGTTTGAGCCAGCACTGTCTGGCCCAGTAATTATTTGATCTAACTTATTTACCCGTGCTATTGATCCACCTCCTGCACCAATCTCAACCATTTCAATTACAGGAATTCTTAAAGGAAGACCACTTCCTTTTTTAAACCTTGCTTTTCTGTCAACTTCAAATTCTCGACCTTTAATTGCTTGCTGGTTTTCAATTATGGTTATCTTAGCGGTTGTTCCTCCCATATCGAATGATATTACTTT
>QBZS01000041.1:0-9171 GCA_003279355.1 SAR116 cluster bacterium AG-335-N04 | reverse complement strand
CTTAATGCAAAATATAGTCCACCAAACCACAGAATAACATGAAAATTATCATATAATATAACATCCAAAAATGACTCGGGCTTTCCTATCCATATCACACCAGTCATTATAGATCCAATAGTGAAACCACTGAATCTGGTTATCATATCACCAATAACTTCCAACTTATTATCTAATAATTGAAATATTCCTCCAACTAACAAACCAAAACCAGAACCAAGCTCTCCATAAACTACAAACCACCAAACTAAAAAAGGTAACTCAAAAGATTGCGCATCTTCAATGTTTACTGGATATTTGGAAATACCTTGTTGAATAAAAACAATTATAAGAGGTATTCTTAACAACCAATGAGACATACAGAATTCTGGTATTTTATTTATAATATTTTGCATTTATTAATCCTTTAGACTTTTAAATAATTTTTCCAATCATGTATTGGTTTAAAGCCAAGACTTTCTCTAATTTTCTTTGAAGATAATATTGACTCATATTTTTCCATATCTCTTCTCATTTTAACATTTGGGAAAAATTGCTTAATTATTTCCTTAGTTGTTAAGCTAACTGAGTTAATATTATGGGTAACATTAAAAACCTCATAACCAAGTCCATCTTTTTTGATACACAGTTCTATAGCTTGAGCTAAATCTCTTGCATCAATATAATTAAAGAGATTTCTTAATCTTATACTTGGATTTTTACGAAACTCTTTAAATCTATAATATTCATCAGGTTCGATTATATTACCAATTCTTAGAGCATAAATATCAATGCCGGTTCTTTTTTGAAATGCTTTGCCAGTTTGTTCATTCAAAACTTTTGAAAGCCCATAGCTATCCGTAGGACTTGTTTCATAATCTTCTTCAATTGGAAGCCATTTAGGAATTGGATTACCCTGGGCAAAACAAAATCCATATGTTGTTTCCGAGGATGCAAAGATAATTTTTTTAATTCCTAGTTTTGTAGCAGCTTCCATAACATTATAAGTGCCTAATGTGTTGATACGAAAAGTCTCATTGTCTGGCTTAACTAAAATTCTTGGTATTGCTGCTAAATGAACAACTGCTTTGAAATTTTTTTGACCCTCACCTGACTTAAGTTCTGGTATATTTGCATAACCCGATAAAGCATTAAAGACTTGGCCAGAGTCAGTTATATCTAAGTTTATATTATCGACTCCATCCATCATAAGTGGAACAAGATCAGCATTTACGACGGAATATCCTTTTTTTAACAAATATTGGATTAAATGCTTGCCAGCTTTTCCACTTCCACCAGTCACAAATATTTTAGGTTTAGTCATAATTCCTCAAAAGTTATAATTTTCTAAAATAACTATCTTAGACTAAATTATGGATTGAATAAATATTATTCTATAAATTAAATCAAATGATAAAATATTGTAACTCTTGAAAAGAAAGATTATCTAATGCCCACTTTATCACCACCTAAAAATCCAGAATCTAACCCTCGTGTTAAAGCTGTTTTCGATGATATTCGTGCCACGCGTGGTAACAATTTCATAAATAATTTATGGTACTATCTTGCCTTCGATGAAGTTTTGCTTGAAAGTACTTGGAATGATGTTAAATCAGTGATGGCTAGACCTAGTCATCTCGATCCTATGACCAAAGAACTTATCTATGCAGCTGTTTCTATAGCTAATAGTTGTGAGTACTGTATTCACTCTCATACTGCTGCAGCTAGAGCCAAAGGCATGAATGATGAAGTATATGCCGAGTTTTTATCTATTGTGTCTCTTGCTGGTAGGACTAATCATCTTCTAAATGGAATCAAAGTTCCCATAGACCCTGAATTTAATAACCAGAATTAGTTGATTTTCTAATTAAACTTAAGATATTTATAATGAAAGGATTTAAAAATGATTATCCGGTACACCAGCCCGAAAGTGAGCGAACCTGCACCCAAGCTTTGGTCTAATTGTATTGTATGTGACGGCATAGCATACATTGCTGGATTAACTTCACGAAATGCGGATGGGATAACAATTGATGGTAAGGATGAATACGAACAAACCAAAATTATTTTTGAAAAACACAAGGCTTTGATTGAAGAAGCCGGTGGTACAATGGCCGACTTCACTAAACTGACCATTTTTGTAACACGCATTCAAAATAACAAAATGGTCTGGAAGGCTAGGACTGAGTTCTTTGAAGGCAATTTTCCAGCCTGTTCCCTAGTAGAAGTTTCAAACTTGGCTAGTCCTGAAATATATGTGGAAATTGAAGGCATTGCCCATATAGGAAAAGGTGTCTATGAATAATGACTCACAAAGTTAGAAGCTAAAACATAGACTGAAAAACTATTATTATATAAATATGGATAAAGCCAATGACGAACATAAAGTACTGAGGATTTTGTTTTTGTTTAATTTATGTATTTTACAAGCTGGACCAATTAACAAAGATCTTGTTTTAGATTACCCTTCATACAATCAGATGTTTTCATTACTTTTGAAAGATAAAATTAAAAATTGGAATGTAAATGTTTTTAATATTTACGAAGATATTTTTCCTCAAAATTTGGCTTATTATAATGGATTTGTTATAACTGGAAGCGCTTACGGTGTTTACGAAAATCATACATGGATTAAAAAACTTTTCGATATTATTAATAAAATTGTTAAGTTTAAAATTCCATTGCTTGGAATATGCTTTGGACATCAAGCTATTGCTCAAGCTTTGGGTGGCCACGTAACAAGATCTTCAAAAGGTTGGGGCATTGGAATAAAAGAAATAACAACTAAGAGATATAATAGTTTGTTAGGTGATTTTAATAAATTAAACTTAATTTTCTTCCATCAAGATCAAGTTGTTAAACTTCCGAAAGAAGCAGAATTATTAGCTAGTAACTCATTCTGTGATATAGCTTCTTTTTCGATTGGCAAGTCAGTCCTAACTCTTCAAGCTCATCCTGAATTTACTCACGATTTTAGTATGAAACTATTAAAAGCAAGAAAATCTAATATTGAACCTTTAACTTACTTAGAGGCAGTAAACGAACTTAAAACATTAGATCATGATGGAGAACTTATTACACCTAACATTATCAAATTCCTTGAGCATAAATATGAATATTAAATTCAATGATATAATTAGAAATATATTGAAGGATTGATTTTGAGTAATTGTATTTTTTGTAACTTACCGCCAGAGAGAATAGTTTATGAATATAAACATTTTTATTTAATTAGAGATGCTTTTCCAGTTACTCCACTCCACTCACTAATAATAACAAAAAGACATGTTGTAAGTTATTTTCAATGTTCAAAAGCAGAACTTGAAGAAATACCATTAATATTAGACACACAAAAAACAGAACTAAAATACTTAGATAATGAAATAACAGGTTACAATATTGGAATGAATATAGGAGAGGATGCAGGTCAATCTATTTTTCACTGTCATATTCATATAATTCCTAGAAGAGAGAATGATACTCCTTACCCTAGAGGTGGCATAAGGGGAGCCATACCTGAGAAACAAAATTACTAATTTTTTAACAATTCTATTTAAAAAATAATAAAAAACTAACAAAATCCTATACCATAGAATAATATTTAAAGGACGATATAAATGTATAAATTGATTGTTTTGTTTCTAAGTTTTTTTACCCCTTAGTTATAGGAAATGGATATACATACGCCGAAGAACAAACTTGTATTTCGTCAGATGGTTCACCAAACCATGAAATAGGAAATTTTCCTACGCGAGGTAATCCTCATAAATTTAAAAAACAGAAAATTAAATTCTGTTTTTCAAAGAATCCAATAAAAACACATAAAAATAAATATATTGCTTCAGTTGTTGGCGTCACCCTCACGGGCATTCCAATTAGACCTGGAACTGTGGATTGGTATGATAAGAACTCTCCAAGAAAGCATAGCAAAGATAAATCATCGGGATTAAATTTGGAAGCAATAAGACCATATGAAAAAATATTTGGAATTGATAAATATAATGGTCATGTAGACCATAGAGGGTTGTACCACTACCATAAGTCAAACTCTTTATTACTATTAAATGGCAAACCTCTTATTGGTTATGCTGCTGATGGATTTGAAATTTTGTATCTTCCTAATAAAGTAAAATCTTCATGGCAACTTAAAAAAGGAAAGAGAAAAGTTGAACCTTTTGGAAAATATGACGGCGCATTCAAGGAAGATTACAGATTCGTTGAAGGCAGTGGTGATTTAGATGAATGCAATGGTAAGTTTGTTAATGGTACATATAAGTATTTTGCGACTGAGACTTTTCCTTTTTTCCCGAGATGCCATTGGGGTAAAATTTCAAAAGATTTTAAACAAAAGAGATAATAAACTTACTTAATTTGTAGGTCGCCCTTTGCAACATATTCTGTCACTATAGAATAAATCTATTACCTGTAGAAATTAAAAAAAGAATATTATTTATTCATCAATACAGTTATAGTTTTAAAATTTGAAGTTGGAGATAAAGATGTTTTGTATTGTTTGTAGTGTTAGATATTCAAACCCGAAATTAATGCACGTAGGACATCAATATATGGCAGATAATTTTGACCCTAAAACTTTTAATGGGCTTTTAGAATTTAAATCCTTTCATATAACTCCTGATAAAGGATTAGGTATTTTTACTTTTAATAATCAAGAAAATTTAAAGAAGCATTTATCTGACATTAAAAACTTCAATAAAGATTACGAAGATCGATTTTCATGTAAAATTACGGTAGATACTGGAATTGTAAATCCTGATTTATATTATAAAGCGTAAACTAATTATTGAATCAATTATAAGATTTTAGGTGTTTGATACATTAAATAATTCTAATTAATTTACAGATTTTATGATTTATAAATTTAAATCTATAAATCAAGTTTCGACAAAATTTTTGACCAAATTGTTGAAATGGTTAAATAAAAATTTTTTATATTTAAGATAATACCATTTCCATTTTTATATTCTAGAAATTATGATCATTATTTCACTTCAAACAACATAACAGCAAAGAGATTATCCTTATCTGTCCATGTTGCAATTTTTTTGAATCCAGATAAGGCCACCAATTCTATGAATTCATTAATGTGGTATTTATATGAATTTTCTGTGTGAATTGTTTCTCCAGCTGAAAAGAAAAATTTTCTTTCACCAATGCTAACAGCTTGGTCGATGCAACTTTCAAGATGCATTTCTATTCTACCTTCAAAAATATTATAGCGAGCAATGTGACGAAATAAATTCAAATTGAAATCAGCACCTAATTCTTGGTTGATTCTAGAAAGCAGGTTTTTATTAAAAGCTTCAGTAATACCATATTTGTCGTCATATGCTTTAATGAGCGTTTCATGATCTTTCTTTAAATCAACTCCTATTAGCAATTTTCCATTTTTACCAACAGTTTTACAGATTGTCTGTAAAAAAACTGTGGCATCAGCAGGCTCAAAATTGCCAATGGTTGAACCTGGGAAAAATGCAACTTTAGACTTTTGAATACGTTGAGATACTGGAATTTTAAGTGGAGAAGTAAAATCAGAAGCAACTGTTAAAACCTCAAGGTTTGGATAGGCCTTACGTACTATTCTTGCAGAATCTTGTAGCTGTTCCTCTGAAATATCTATTGCACATAATGAAACGGGTTCATTTAATGAATCTAGAAGTATACGCACCTTTTCGAGAGACCCCGAACCATATTCAATTAGTGTTACATCCGAACCAAGATATTTTGCAATTTCAATTGCATTTTTATTAAGAATTTCAATCTCTGTTTTTGTTGGGTAATAAACATCAAGTTTACAAATTTTTTCAAATAATTGTGCACCTTTAAGATCATAAAGATACTTAGATGATGTACGTTTGGGTATTTTACCTAATCCTGAAATTACATGATCTAAGAATATATCTTTATCACTGTTGTCATTAACATATACACTAGTTGTAGAAGCAAATTTGTCTTTAGCTAAACGTATTCCTGAAAATTGCCAGCGTGCACTTGGAGGAAAAAAATTCCGATAAGAAGCTCTTATATGTTCTGAAGGGGTTGCGCACGAACCACCCCGCAAAACCATCTGACCTGACATAAACTTGCCATTATATTCTCCTATAGCACCTTCAGGAATTTGGTAGCCTGGATAAGCATTGAACGAACTTTGGGTCCATTCCCATACATCTCCATAAATTTGTGAAACACCATCTTTTGTTGAGGGTTGAGGGTCAAATATAAAAGCATCAGCAAAATGTCCATCTATTTCATAAGAGTTGGCAATAATTTCCCATTCAGCTTCTCGAGGTAACCTGGCATTTGTCCATCGAGCAAAAGCGTCTGCTTCATAATAACTTACATGGCAAACTGGAGCATTCAGATTAATTGGACGCATACCACTCATTGTAAAATTAGACCAAGTACCATTATCATTTTTGTGCCAATACATTGGAGCTTCCCAATTTTCTTTTCGACATAGTGCCCAACCATCAGATAACCAAAACTCAGCCCTGTTGTAACCACCATCTTCGATAAAATTAATATACTCACGGTTAGATACTGGATATTTTGCAAATTGAAATGGTTCGAGCCAAATTTTATGTCGTGGACCTTCAGCATCAAAAATGAAATCTTTGCCAGAATATCCAATTTCAACAAGTCCTCCAGGGTGGTCTGTCCAACTAGTTTCACTTACACTCAATGCTATAGTTGGGGGATGTTCTATGTAAACAGGATATAATGGGTTTCTTGAAAGAGCATGTTTGATGTCAGTTATTAAAAGTTCTTGATGTTGTTGTTCGTGATTAATACCAAGCTCTATTAACTGCAAAACGTCTGATGTTGGCTTAGTTTGAAAGTATTCTCTCATTGCTTTATCTACATGATCTCTATATTCGTATACTTCAACTGATGAAGGACGGGTTATCATGCCTCTTTCAGGTCTTGCGTGACGATCGCCTATTTGCTCATAATAGGAATTAAACAAAAAGTTGTAGTTAGGATGAAATTCCTGATAATTACCTACAAATCGTTTAAGGATAAATGTTTCAAAAAACCAAGTTGTATGAGCTAAATGCCATTTTGTTGGACTTGCATCAGGCATTGACTGAATACATTGATCTGCTTCACTCAAAGGTGCTGATAATTTTAAAGTTTGATCACGTACCTTGTTATAAAAACTTGCTAAATGATCATTTAAAGATGTGTTTTTAGGACGTATAGATGATTTAAAAATGATGTTTCTCTGCAAAAATTATCGTTATGATACTTATAATAGAATTGATTGCAATTGATAACTCTAAATTTAATGTACTTAAAAGTTGGTAAGGATTAAAGAATTAGTCTTTTTAAAATATTAGCAATAATAAATTTGTAAATAATATTAATTATTAAGTAAATTAGTACTAATTTTAAGTTGTAAATTTTGTTAAACTAAGTCCAAAAAAGAGAGTATGCAAATGTATTATGACACAAATAAAAATGATCACGGATTACCTTACAACCCTTTCAAAGCTCTGACAGTTCCGCGTCCAATTGGGTGGATTAGTACAGTAAGTAAAAACGGTGTAGGAAACCTTGCACCATATAGTTATTTTAATGGACTTTCTTATGATCCTCCATTTGTAATGTTCTCAGCTGGCAATCGTGCAGATGGGAGTAAGAAAGATAGTGTTTTAAATGCTGAAGAAACAGGTGAATTTGTAGTTAACATGAGCACCTGGGACACACGTCACCAAATGAATGATACAAGTTGGATAATGGAACCAAATACAGATGAATTAGAAAAAACTGGTTTAACCGCTATAGATTCATTCGAAGTAAAGCCAAAAAGAGTTGCAGAGTCTCCTGTACATTTTGAGTGTAAATATCACCAAACAGTTGAACTTCCAGGAAAAGGAGGCTTGCACAACGTTGTATTTGGACAAGTTATTGGTATTCATATCAAAGATGAATTTATAACTGATGATGGGATAGTTGATACGCTAAAAATGAAGGTTATCGCTCGATTAGGTTACAATGACTACTCTTTAGTAGAGAAAACTTTTTCAATTATTGACTTCAAAGATAAAGGAAAAATGACAAAAAGTTGGAGATAATAATAAAACTGTAAGGAAATAATATGATTGATCATAAATTAGAAAGACAAGTGGTATTACTTAAGATACTTGCTAAAGGGTCTAAAAAGCACCCTGCTTATAGAGCAATTAGAAAAGCTACTGAACGATGTGAAGAGTGTGTGGTTAATATGGCAAGCACGTGTTGAACTTAATGAAATAGAAACAAATTAATTTGCAGACTAAACTGTAGACTGAATAATCATAATTCTATAAAATATTATTATCACAAATTTAAAATAGAGTAAGGCACATATAAAGTTGGATTCTTCAATTAATAATATTCCAGATAGTAAAGGAGCCAACGCATATCATAGAGATAAATCTTTTTCAAAATTATTAGAATTCTATAGTGGGAAAGATATGTTATCTAAAATAGAAAGTCAGTTTATAGAGCTAGGAGAAATTGTAGGCAATCAATTAGAAGATTTAGCTTTAACTGCAGACAAAAACTCACCAAAACTTTCTAAAAGAGCTAGGGACGGTTCTTTTACTAATACAATTGAAAAACATCCAGACTTTATAAAATTAGAAAAATATGCATTTGAAAGATTTGGATTAGCAGCTATGTCTCATAGGCACGGAGTTTTTGGAATGCAGCAGAAACTTCCACCAATAGTGAAATATGGATTGACTTTTTTATTTGTTCAAAGTGAATTTGGTTTATGTTGTCCATTAAGCATGACAGATTCCCTGACCAGAACTTTAAGAAAGTTTGGAGACAACAAAATAGTTGATAAATTTATTAATCAATTAACATCTCAAAATTTAGATGAACTCTTTCAAGGTGCAATGTTTATGACAGAACAGCATGCTGGTTCTGATGTTGGATCAATTGACACTTATGCTGAAAATATAGATGGACAGTGGTATCTTACAGGAGACAAGTGGTTTTGTTCTAACCCTGACGCTGATCTTGCTATGGTTTTAGCTAGATACGATAAAAATATATGTGGTACTAAAGGACTTGCTCTATTTCTTCTACCTAAAAGACTAGATTCTGGAAAACTTAATAGTTACGAAATAATAAGATTAAAAGATAAGTTAGGTGGAAGATCATTTGCAAGTGGAGAAATTA
>QBZS01000040.1:0-10286 GCA_003279355.1 SAR116 cluster bacterium AG-335-N04 | reverse complement strand
ATCAAGTAGAGAAATAATCTCAGAGTTGCAATCTAGAAGAGAAAAAGCTCGTCTTGGGGGTGGTAAGAAAAGAATTGAAAAACAGCATTCACTTGGAAAGCTTACTGCAAGAGAAAGAATTAATACTCTTTTAGACGAAGGTTCTTTCGAAGAAACAGATATGTTTGTAATCCATCGTATCAGAGATTTTGGAATGGATGGAAAAACCATACCGGGTGATGGTGTTATAACTGGTTCTGGTAAAGTAAATGGAAAATTAATTTACGTCTATGCCCAAGATTTCACGGTTTTTGGAGGTTCATTATCTTCAGATCATGCAAAAAAAATAGTTAAGATCATGAAGTTAGCTGTTCAAAATAAAGCACCTATTATTGGTTTGAATGACAGTGGTGGGGCTAGAATTCAAGAAGGGGTAGAATCATTGGGAGGTTATGCAGATGTATTTCTTCAAAATGCTCTTGCCTCTGGGGTAGTACCACAAATATCAATGATTATGGGACCTTGTGCTGGAGGAGCAGTTTATTCACCAGCTATGACAGATTTTACTTTTATGGTTAAAGGAACAAGTTATATGTTTGTAACTGGACCAGATGTGGTAAAAACCGTAACATCAGAGGAGGTAACTGCAGAAGAGTTGGGTGGAGCTGAGACACATACAACAATTTCATCTGTTGCGGATGGTTCATATAATAATGATATTGAGGCTCTAACGGGTTTAAGAAGGTTTCTAAGTTTTTTGCCTTCAAATAATTCAGAAAAATCAATAACAAGAAAGACTGAAGACTCAAAAAAAAGATTATCTCTTTCTTTAGATACTTTAATACCTGAAAACCCTAACTTGCCTTATGATATGAAAGAACTTATTACATCTGTTTCAGATCAGTTTGATTTTTTTGAACTACAAGAAAATTTTGCAAAAAATATTTTGATTGGCTTTATAAGATTAGACGGGCAAACCATAGGTGTTGTAGCGAATCAGCCAATGGTTCTAGCAGGTTGTTTAGACATAGATTCCAGCAGAAAAGCTGCAAGATTTGTAAGGTTTTGTGATGCTTTCAACATTCCTATACTAACGTTAGTTGACGTTCCAGGGTTTATGCCGGGTACTACTCAAGAGTACGGTGGTATTATTAAGCATGGTGCAAAACTTTTATTTGCTTACGCAGAAGCTACTACTCCCAAAGTTACTCTAATTACAAGAAAAGCTTATGGTGGAGCATATGACGTTATGAGTTCAAAGCATTTAAGAGGGGATGCAAACTATGCATGGCCAACTGCAGAAATAGCAGTTATGGGCGCTAAAGGTGCAGTTGAAATTTTATTCAGAGATGAACTTGACGACCCAACAAAAATTCAAAAAAGAACTTTGGATTATGAAGAAACATTTGCCAATCCTTTTATAGCTGCCGAGAGGGGCTTCCTTGACGATGTTATTATACCTAGTAATTCTAGATATAGGCTTATACAAGCTTTTTCAAAATTAAAAAATAAAACACAAACTAATCCAGATAAAAAATTTGGAAATATTCCCCTTTAATAATTATAGAAGTAAAAAATGTTTAAAAAAATATTAATTGCAAATCGTGGGGAAATAGCTTGTAGAGTAATCAAAACAGCCAAAAAAATGAATATTAAAACTGTTGCTGTTTATTCAGACGCGGATAGATATTCTGAACATGTTCGTCTAGCTGATGAAGCCTTTCACTTGGGGGCCTCCTCTGTGTCAGAAAGTTATTTAAGATCAGATTTAATTATTAAAGCGTGTAAGGAGACAAATTGTGACGCCTTACATCCTGGATATGGGTTTTTATCAGAAAATGCCAATTTTGTTGGAGATTTAAATAAAGCTGGAATTATTTTTATTGGTCCTTCAAAGTCAGCGATAGCTTCAATGGGCGATAAAATAGAATCAAAAAAGATTGCACAATCTGCCAATGTAAATACTGTTCCAGGTCATATAGGTATAATTAAAGATAAGACAGAAGCGATTAAAATTGCTGACGAAATAGGCTATCCGGTTATGATAAAAGCAAGTGCAGGCGGTGGCGGCAAAGGTATGAGAATTGCTTTTTCAAAAGATGAGGTTTCAGACAGTTTTGAAAGAGCAGAAAGTGAGGCTTTAAATAGTTTTGGAGATAAACGTATTTTCATTGAAAAGTTTATAACTGAACCAAGACATATTGAAATTCAAATTTTAGCCGACAATTATGGTAATATAGTATACTTGGGTGAAAGAGAATGCTCTATTCAAAGAAGAAATCAAAAAGTTATTGAAGAAGCGCCATCACCTTTTCTAGACGAACAAACTAGAAAGAAAATGGGTGATCAAGCTGTACAATTATCTAGAAAAGTTAGTTACTCAAGTGCTGGGACAGTTGAATTTATAGTAGATAAAGAAAAAAATTTCTATTTTTTAGAAATGAATACGCGTCTGCAAGTTGAACATCCTGTCACTGAATTAATTACTGAAATCGACCTTGTAGAACAGATGATTAACATTGCATTTGGCAAAAAATTAGATATTACACAAAAAGATATCAAGTTAAATGGTTCAGCTATAGAAACTAGAATCTACGCTGAAAATCCATATAAAAATTTCTTACCTTCTATAGGGAGATTAACCAAATATAATCCACCTAAAGAAAAAAAATACCCTGACGGTTCAATTATAAGAAATGATACTGGAGTTAGAGAAGGTGACGAAGTATCTATGTTTTATGATCCCATGATTGCCAAATTATGCTCATGGGGTGAAACTAGAGATATTTCCATAAAAAGGATGGAATCTGCTCTAGATAACTTTTTGCTTGAGGGTATTGATCATAATATACCTTTTTTGTCGGCAATTTTAGGAAGTATAAGATTTAAGTCTGCCGAGTTAAGTACGTCATTCATTCAAGAGGAATACGAAGAGGGCTTTCAAGGGATTATTCCAAACAATAAAGAAGAATGGACACTGGGCACTATAATTTTAGCTTACCATATAACTGAGATATTAAAAGATTTTGACAGTCTAGAAGGTTTTTCTGAGGAATGGGAAGTTCACATCAACTATAAATCATTGCTATCAGACATCTCTAAATTAAATTTTAAAATTAAAAAACAAGTTGGAGATGAAATACAATTACTAATTCAACCTATAGCATCAAAAAAGATCTTAGGAAGCGCAAATGAATATTTAATTTTTGATATACAAAAAGATTTTATTACAAAGTTGGTTTCAGCATCCATCAAACTTTTCAATGATCATAATAATGAAATATCTTTTCCTGAAAAAATTCAGTGTAGAATAAACTATCAAAACCCAACTTTAGATCTTCTTTATAGAGGAATTTCAATCTCAGCAACTGTTCTTCCAAGACATATTGCTGAACATCATAAATATATGAAACCAATAAGAATTGTTGATAAATCAAATTTTTTATTGTGCCCAATGCCAGGAAAATTAATTAGAGTTTTAGTTAAAGAAAATGATATTGTAGACGAAGGGCAGCCATTATGTGTTGTGGAAGCAATGAAAATGGAAAATACTTTAATAGCCTCTAAAAAATGTATGGTTAATAAAATTAATCATGAAGAGGGTGCTACATTATCTGTTGATCAAATAATAATGGAATTTATATTTAAATAAAGAATTAAGGCTCTACGAGAAAAATATATGAAAAAAAATAATAGCTTACAAAGTTGGAAAGAAAACGCTCTTAACGAGCTAAAAAAACAAGATATTGAGTCAATTGTAGTTGAAACGCCAGAAGGCATTAACATTAAACCTCTTTATACTGAATTGGATAATGAAGAGATAAAACATCTTGGTTCTAATCCAGGTGAAGCTCCTTATGTTAGGGGCCCAAAAGCAACAATGTATATAGGAAGACCTTGGACAATAAGGCAATATGCAGGTTTTTCTACTGCTTCTGAATCAAACGAATTTTATAAAAAAAACTTAGCTTCGGGGCAAAAAGGTCTTTCTGTAGCTTTCGATCTGGCAACACATAGAGGTTATGACTCAGACCATGAAAGAGTATATGGAGATGTTGGTAAGGCTGGAGTCGCAATCGATAGTGTTGAGGATATGAAAATTCTTTTTGATGGTATTCCTCTTGATAAAATGTCTGTCTCCATGACTATGAATGGAGCAGTTCTTCCTGTATTAGCTGGGTATATAGTTGCCGCCGAAGAGCAGGGAGTTAGTCTTGAAAAATTAAGTGGAACTATTCAGAATGATATTTTGAAAGAATTTATGGTTAGGAACACATATATCTATCCACCAGAGCCCTCTATGAGAATTGTTTCAGATATAATTCATTTTACCTCGAAGCAAATGCCAAAATTTAACTCTATATCTATTTCTGGTTATCACATGCAAGAAGCAGGCGCTTCTCTAGTCCAAGAGTTAGCTTTTACAATAGCAGACGGCTTGGAATATATCAGAGCTGCTTCTAAAACAGGCTTGTTAGTTGATGATTTCGCACCAAGGTTATCTTTTTTCTTTGCAATCGGAATGAATTTCTTTATGGAAGCTGCTAAATTAAGAGCGGCCAGGTATTTATGGTCCGAATGGACGAAAAAGTTATTTAATTGTCAAAACCCAAAATCTCAAATACTTAGAACTCATTGTCAAACTTCTGGTGCAAGTTTGCAGGAGCAAGATCCATACAACAATATTATAAGAACCACTATTGAGGCATTGGCTGCTACTTTAGGTGGTACACAATCATTACATACAAATTCATTTGATGAGGCTATAGGATTACCAACTGAATTTTCAGCAAAAATAGCAAGAAACACACAATTAATTCTTCAACATGAAAGTGGTATTACTGACACTGTTGATCCACTTGCTGGTAGTTATTTTGTTGAAAACATGACTAAGGAGTTAATAGATAATGCAAATGCACTTATTGAAAAAATTGAGGGCATGGGGGGTATGACTGTAGCTGTAATGGAGGGTTTCCCGAAGTCTCAAATAGAAATATCTGCTACTAAACGTCAGGCAAAAATTGACTCAGGTGAACAGGTAATTGTTGGAGTAAATAAATTTAAATCTGATCAACAAGACCCTATTGAAATTTTAGATATCGATAATAATGCAGTTCGTGAAGAACAAATAAATAAAATTATTGCCATAAAAAAATCAAGAAATCCTATAAATGTAAAAAACGCTTTGGAAAATTTAAAAAAGGCAGCAAAAGAAAATACAGGTAACCTTTTAGATTTAACTATTATTGCTATCAGAGCAAGAGCAACAGTTGGTGAAGTTTCTAATGCACTAGAAGATGTTTATGGTCGTTATGGTGTTAAACAAGAAGTAATAAAAAATGTTTACAAAAATGCATACATTAATAAAGAAGATTTCAATGAGGTTGATAATGCTTTATTAAACTTCAAAAATATAGCAGGCGAGAACCCTAAAATTTTCATGGCTAAACTAGGCCAAGACGGACATGATAGAGGAGCTAAGATAATTGCGTCTGCGTTCACTGATATTGGTTTTACTGTTGAATTAGGTACTTTGTTTCAGACACCAAAAGAGGCAGTTGAGCTTGCAATCAAATCTGGGGTTCATGTGATAGGTATTTCTTCTCTAGCTGCAGGCCACAAAACTTTGATACCGGAACTAATAGAAGAACTTAAAAGAAAACAGGCAGACGACATTCTAGTTATTTGTGGTGGAGTTATTCCTGCACAAGATTATCAATTTTTATATGATGCAGGCGTTGCCGCTATTTTTGGTCCTGGAACATCAATACCCCACGCAGCATCAACAACAATTAACAAGGCGTCTGAAAAGCTAATGAGAATGCATAATTATAGAAATGCTAGAATGAATAATTAGATATTAATTATATGTGGAGAAATTATTGGGGTATTATAGAGATATTTACAAAAGTTGGAAAAATGATCACCTCAAATTTTGGGATAAACAAGCTAAAGCTATTGCATGGGTAAAAAAACCTAAAAAAATTTTAGATGACTCGAATAGTCCTTTTTATAAATGGTTTCCTGATGGAACCCTAAATACATGTTTTAATGCGATAGACAGGCATGTTCTATCAGGTAGAGGTGAACAAGATGCTATTATTTATGATAGTCCTGTTACGCATACTAAAAATAGAATAACCTATTCACAATTACAATATCAAGTTTCCCAATTTGCTGGAGCACTAACAAAATTAGGGGTCATTAAAGGGGACCGGATAATTATTTATATGCCTATGATACCTGAAGCATTAGTGGCAATGTTAGCTTGTGCTCGGATTGGAGCAGTTCATTCTGTAGTTTTTGGAGGATTTGCCTCAAATGAATTAGCTGTAAGAATTGATGATTGTAAACCTAAGCTAATAGTTTCTGCATCTTGTGGTCATGAGCCTAATAGGATCATTGAATATAAACCGTTACTTGATAAAGCAATACAGATTGCAAAGCATCAAGTAAAAAAATGTATAATTTTTCAAAGAGACTCACTTAAAGCTCAACTCAAACCAAGCCAAGATTTAGATTGGAGTGAGTTAATTAAAGATGCGTTCTTGGCTAAGCCGATTGAAGTTAATGCAAATGATCCTTTATATATTTTATATACTTCAGGAACTACTGGAAAGCCTAAAGGAGTAGTTAGAGATACTGGAGGACATGCTGTATCCCTAAAATGGTCTATGAATAATATATATGACGTACAACCAGGAGACGTATATTGGGCGGCTTCCGACATTGGCTGGGTCGTGGGTCATTCTTATATAGTATATGCCCCGTTATTTCACGGTTGTACTACTATTTTATTTGAAGGTAAACCAATTGGAACTCCTAATGCTGGAACTTTTTGGAGAATTATTTCTGAGTATAAAGTTAAAGTTTTATTTACAGCGCCAACTGCTTTAAGGGCTGTTAAGAGAGATGATCCAAAGGGTGATTTTATAAAAAATTTTGATATAACAAGCTTGCAATCTTTATTTCTTGCTGGGGAAAGAGCTGATCCTGATACAGTTTTATGGTTAGAAGATAAACTAAAAGTTCCTATTATTGATCACTGGTGGCAGACAGAAACAGGTTGGCCTGTCGCAGCTAATCCACTTGGGATAGAGGCTCTTCCTATAAAAACAGGTTCACCAACTTTAGCAATGCCAGGATATGATGTACAGGTTTTGTCTGAAGTAGGGGTTGAGGCGCCACGAGGTACGTTAGGAGCAATTTCTATAAAGCTTCCTCTACCACCTGGTTCACTACATACATTATGGGGTGCAGACGATAGATATATAGAATCGTACTTATCTAAATTTAAAAATTACTACGAGACAGGTGACGCGGGTTATCAAGATGAAGATGATTATTTGTACATTATGTCTAGAACTGATGATGTGATAAATGTTGCGGGGCATAGACTCTCAACTGGTGCTATGGAAGAAGCGTTGTCTAATCATATTGATGTTGCAGAGTGTGCTGTTGTTGGAGTTAACGATAATCTTAAAGGACAAGTTCCACTAGGACTAATTTGCCTAAACAATGGATGTAATAAAACTCATGATGAAGTATGTAAAGAAGTTGTTGATTTAGTTCGTAATGAAATAGGGCCAGTAGCAGCCTTTAAATCAGTTGCTGTTGTATCTTCTCTTCCTAAAACCAGATCAGGAAAAATTTTAAGAGCTACAATTAGAAAAATAGCAGATAAAGTTGATTGGGAAATGCCTGCAACTGTAGATAATCCCCTAGTTTTTGAAGAAATTAAAGAAGCTTTAAAACCCCTTGGTTATTAATTACTGTGAGACTCTCATTATAAATTTTCCAACATGATCTCCTTTTTCCAGCGCTTTATGTGCTTCAACTGCATCTATTAAGTGATATTCCTTTTCAATAATGGGTTTCACTCTACCTGATTCAAGATATTTCCAAGTATTTTTAACAAGACTCTCAACGTACTCAGATTTCTTGCTAGATGACTGTGGTCTTAAGGTAGATCCAGTAATTGTTTGTCTCTTAATCATAATATTTGCAAAATTTACTTCGTCTTTAATGCCACCTTGAACTGCGATTATTAATAATCTACCATCAAAATTTAAACATTTTAAATTCCTTGGTATATAATTGCCAGCAACCATGTCTAAAATAACATCAACACCTTTATTATCTGTAAGTTCATTTATTTCATTTTCAAAATGGCTATTTCTATAGTTGATACACTTACTTGCTCCTAATTTTTCTACTGCGGAACATTTCTTATCACTCCCTGCCGTTGCATAGACAGTAGTACCAAATTCTTTTGCCAATTGGATTGCTGTGGTGCCAATACCACTTGCTCCACCATGAATTAGGACTTTTTCATTTTTTGATAATTTTCCACGGATAAATAAATTACTCCAAACAGTTATGAATGTTTCAGGTATGCATGCAGCTTCTTGCATTGAGTAGTTTCTAGGTACAGGCATACAATGACCTATATCTACTGACACGTACTCTGCATATCCACCTCCATGACAAAGTGCACAAACTTTATCACCAATATTAAATGCTAAATTTGAGCCTTTTATATCAACTACAATACCTGAAACTTCTAGACCAGGTAAATCTGACGCACCATCTGGAACCTTATAATTACCTTGCCTTTGCAACAAATCTGGCCTATTAACTCCTGCAAACGATACTTTAATTAAAACTTGGTTATTTAAAAGTTTTGGTACTGGTCGCGAACAAGGTTTTAAATTTTCTGGGAGACCAAACGCTTTGATCTCTATTGCTTGCATTTTTTCTGGTATTTCAAATATTTTTTTATCCATTTTAAATTCCTTAAATAAATCAAATTGCCTAAATTCAGTCTAAATTTGTCAAATTATAGCCACTTAATAATGAAATAAATATAATTAAAAGGAGAAAATTATGATATTTTTTATTGCAATTTATTCAATATTAGCTCTTCAGGAGCCACATGTTAAAGAATTTTTAACTGAAGCATCTAAATCGGGTCCCATAAAATATAGTTTTGTTAAACCTGTAAACTGTTCATCTGGTAAATTAAAAAATACTTATGCATTAGCTCAAAATGGAAAAATTGTTTTAAAACAGGTTTCTGAAGATGGTTCAGTTGGACCAGTTTGTATTAAATAGCCATACTTAAGAAGTACTTTCAATTATTTTTTTAACTCTCAATCTAAGAGCGTTTAATTTTATAAATCCTTCTGAATCGGATTGGTTATAATCTGCTGAACCTTCTTCAAAAGTTACTAGGCTTTCACTATATAGAGAATAAGGCGATTTTCTTCCTGTTATAATGACGTTCCCTTTATATAATTTAGCTCTTACTGTTCCTGAAACATTTTTTTGACTCACGTCTATTGAGGCTTGTAACATTTCTCTTTCAGGAGAAAACCAAAATCCATTATAAATCAACTCTGCATATTTAGGCATTAATTCATCCTTTAAATGTGCTGCACCTCTATCTAAGGTAATTGACTCAATAGCTCTTCTCATATGAAATAGAATAGTACCACCAGGAGTTTCATATACGCCCCTAGATTTCATTCCTACAAATCTGTTTTCAACTAAATCAATTCTTCCAATTCCATTTCTTCCACCAAAAATATTTAATTGATGAAGTATTTTAGCTGGAGACAAGCTTTTACCATTTAATTCGACTGGATCACCATTCAAGAATTCTAATATTATTTCTGTTGGTTTGTCTGGAGCTACCAATGGGGACACAGTTCTAGAAAATATAAATTCTTCTGGTTCTACCCACGGATCTTCTAAAATTTTTCCTTCTGCTGAAATATGTAATAAATTTGCATCAATACTAAATGGTGCTTCTCCTCTTTTGTCTTTAGGGACTTGTATTTGATTTTTTTCTGCATAATTTATTAAATCGGTTCTGCTTGAAAGGTTCCATTCACGCCATGGTGAAATAACTTTTATATCTGGTCGCAAACTGTAGTAACCAATTTCAAATCTTACTTGATCATTACCTTTTCCGGTTGCACCGTGCGACACAGCATCAGAACCAGTTAATTTTGCAATCTCAATCTGTCTCTTGGCAATTAGAGGTCTAGCAATAGAGGTGCCAAGTAAATACACCCCTTCATATAAGGCATTTGCTCTAAACATAGGAAAAACAAAATCTTTTACAAATTCTTCTTTTAAATCATCAATAAAAATCTCTTTGACACCTAATGATTTTGCTTTATTTCTCGCAGGCTGAACTTCCTCACCTTGTCCAATATCTGCAGTAAAAGTTACAACATCACATTGATAATTATCTTGGAGCCATTTCAAAATAACTGATGTATCTAAGCCTCCAGAGTAAG
>QBZS01000039.1:0-10450 GCA_003279355.1 SAR116 cluster bacterium AG-335-N04 | reverse complement strand
GGAAATATGAAAAACTTTCTGACAAAAATCAATTTAATTATAGAATCATAGCGCCTGAAAGAGGAAGAATACTAGATAGAAAAATGAGACTTCTAGCAGGAAATATGGACGGATTTTCTCTTGTTTTGAATTGGAATAAATACTTAAATGTTCATCAAATTATAAAAAAAATATCTGCAATTGTTACTTTAAATGAAAAAGATATTAATAATTTTTATAAAAAAATCAGATATCAAAAAAATAATTTTTCAAAGCAAATCCTAATTACCAAAAATTTGTCTCAAAAAGATGTAGCAAAGTTAGCTATTAGAATTATTGAGTTTCCAGAGATAAGTTTTTCCATGTCTAGAAGACGAGTGTATCCACAAGGTATAATTGCAGGCCACATAACTGGCTATACTGGTCCCTATTCTAAAAATATTGAAAGTACTGCTCTACATGGGATAGATGTAGGTAGAAGAGGACTAGAAAAGTTTTTTGATGCTCAATTAAGAGGTGAATTTGGTAGAAAGAGAAATGAAGTAACATCTAAGGGCTATGTAATTGACTCACAGATTTATGAAAACACAAAGCCAGGTTTAGATATACAAGCATCTCTAGATATGAAGCTTCAAGCCTTTGCTGTTGAGAGGCTTCAAAGGGGTAATTATGACTTAGTTTCTGTTGACAACAAAAATATAAAAAATCAAATCAGCAAACTAAAAAATTTCAGATATATAAGTGATAATCATGTTTACATAAATAAGAAAAAAAAAGTTGTCAATCCTCAATCTGGTTCTTTAATTGTTATGGATATTAATAATGGAGAAATTCTTTGTTCTGTTTCGTCGCCTGGCTTTGATCCAAATATTTTTTCAACGGACCTAGAAGTTGATGATTGGAATTACGTCAAAAATAACTCTAGATCACCTCTTTTAAATAGAAGCATGGCAGGTGTATATCCACCTGGTTCTACAATTAAGATGGCAGTTGCTTTGGCTGCTTTGGAAAGTGGTATTATAGATTATAAAACTAGATTTTTTTGTAATGGATCAAAGGAGTTAGGCACTAGTAAATTTCACTGTTGGGCAAAAGATGGACATGGAAATCTAAATTTAATGGAAGCAATTGAACAATCATGTGATGTTTTTTTTTATGAGTTAGGATTAAAGGTTGGAATTGATAAAATAGCTCTTATGATGAAAAAACTAGGTTTAGGCCAGTACTATGATATTCAGATTCATGACAGAGCAAAGGGTGTTGTTCCAAATATTGAATGGAAGCTAAAACGAGACGGATTAAATTGGTCTCTAGGTGAAACACTAAATGCTTCAATTGGTCAGGGTTATATACTAACAACTCCTCTTCAATTGGTAACTATGGTTTCTAGAATTGCAAATGGTAAATTTTCTGTAAGTCCTTCTTTAACAATGTCCTCAAAAAATAAAAAATTTAAAGTACTGAATATTAATAATGAAAATTTAAATTTCATTAAAAGAGCAATGGAAAAGGTGGTTGTAGGAAAAAAAGGAACTGCAAGAAATTATAAAATTGGATCTAAAAATATAGAGATGGCTGGTAAAACAGGCACGGTTCAAGTTGTTAGAATTACTGAGTTGGAAAGAGAACAAGGGTTAATTAAAAATGAAGACCGACCATGGGAAAAAAGAGATCACGCTTTATTTGTAGGATATGCTCCTACCATTAATCCTAAATATGCTATAAGTGTAGTAGTTGAACATGGAGGTAGTGGTTCGTCAGTTGCGGCACCAATTGCAAGGGACGTCTTTAAACATTTATTTAAATTATAGAAAAGCAAATAAATATTATGAATAGGAATACCAATAAATTTTCCTCTGAGTCTATCATTACTGTTTTTTTTTCAAAACTATTAAAAATAAATTGGATAATTATATTTTGTTTAATTTTTTTAGGATTAGTTGGGGTGGCATCATTATATTCTGCTGCAGGCAGTGATTGGAATCCCTGGGCAAGAAACCATTTGATAAGATTAATTTTTGGATTTTGTTTGATGTTTGTTATTGCGTTTATTCCATCTCAATTTTTTATGAAGTATAGCGTTTTATCATTTATTTTAGGTATCTTTGCACTAATCTTGGTTAAAATTATAGGGTCAGGAAGCGTACAAAGATGGATATCTTTTGGTAGTGTAAATTTCCAACCCTCTGAAATTATGAAATTAGCGCTAGTTTTAATTCTTGCAAAATATTTTGATCATATTTCAAAGATACAACTTAACAAACTTACACCGTATATTATTCCAATTTTAATTACTATGATTCCTGGTTTTTTGGTAATTTCTCAACCCGACTTAGGAACTGGTCTAACAATAATTTTACTTGGACTTTCCATATTATTCTTTGTAGGGATATCAATGAAATTTGTTCTTTTCTCTATATTAATATCAATTTCGTCGATCCCCTTTATTTGGCAACAATTATATGAATATCAAAAAAATAGAATTCTAGTTTTTCTAAATCCAGAAATGGATAGTTTAGGTAGTGGTTATCAAATAATACAATCAAAAATTGCGATAGGTTCTGGAGGTTTGTTTGGAAAAGGATATTTGTTGGGAACCCAAAGTAGACTAAATTATTTACCTGAAAAACATACAGACTTTATATTTACTCTAATTTCAGAAGAGTTGGGTTTTTTGGGATCAATTTCTATTATTTTAGTATTTTGTTTATTGATTGCGTCAATTATGAAAATTTCTTTTAAAGTTGAAAGTCTTTTTTCCAAAGTGGTGGCGTTTGGAATAGGTTTTTTAATTTTTCTTTATTTAAGTTTAAACATAGGTATGGTATGTGGATTACTTCCAGTCGTGGGTGCACCATTACCTTTGGTAAGTTATGGGGGAACTTCCTTGCTAACAGTATTAATTGGTGTGGGGATAGTATTAAGTATCAATATTCATGATAAAAAAGTATGATAAAAGATTTTTATTGTAAGGAAGAGAATGTTTAGATTTTTCGTAATTAAAAAATGGTTTCTATGGTCTTGGTTAGGATCATTTGTTATTTTGTCATCCTTATGGGTCCAAGTTAAAATTGACGTTAAGATAAATGAATGGTTTGGAAAATTTTATGATATGATACAAAAAGCTTTAGCTAAACCAAACGCAATCACAATTGAAGAATATTGGGAAAGTTTATTTTCATTCATATCTTTAGCAGGTTTGTACGTTGCTGTTTATGTGGTGATAAGTTTTTTTACTGCTCATTATTTATTTAGATGGAGAGCATCAATGGTAGAATGGTATCACTCAGTTTATGATAAAGCTAGCAAGATAGAAGGTGCTGCTCAAAGAGTACAAGAAGATACAATTAAATTTTCACGTATAATGGAATCTTTGGGAACAAGTTTAATAGAGTCAATGATGGTACTATTTCAATTTATTCCAATATTATTAGGACTTTCTATAGGGATACCAATTTATTTTTTTGGAGATTGGCAATATGGATTGATCACTGGTGCATTATTATGGACTTTAGGGGGTACTATTTTTTTAATAGCTCTTGGTTGGATTTTAAGATTAGTAGGTGTTGAGTATGATCTACAAAAAAAAGAAGCAGCTTACAGAAAATTGCTAGTTATAGCTGAGGATGATGGTTCTGTTAGACCAAAAAGAATAGAAGAGCTATTTGATGATGTTAAATCAATTCATTTTTTGAGTTATATTCGTTATTTATATTTTAATGTCGGGCGAATGGCATATTTACAGGCAAACGTTTTATCAGCATATGTATTTCTAGCACCTGCAATTGTCGCAGGTGTGGTAACTCTTGGGGTAATGCAGCAAATTATTAGAGCCTTTGGAAGAGTGGAGGGATCGATGCAATATTTATTAAAAGCATGGCCTACTATTATAGAGTTAGCGAGTGTTTACAAACGACTAAGAGAATTTGAAGTTAGAATTTTGAATGATAATAAAATTAAAGCATAATTTTGTAAATTATTAAATGAATGTACTACAATTTTCAATTGGTATTCTGAGTTGGAGAGGGTACGATAGTTTAAAAAACTCACTTATTTCTTACGAAAAAAATGGTCTGTCACAATTAACAAATAAAAAGTTTATTTGTTTACCTGAATATAATGAAGAAGGAATTAAAATAGCTAACAAGTTTAATTATAAGCCTATTTTAATTAGAGAAAATATTGGAATTCTTGGAGGATTTAAAGAACTAGCGAAACAAATGCCCAAAGGGCCAATATTGTTATTAGAAAATGATCTAGAATTAATTGAGAATACAAAAACTACATTTAATCAAATTCAACAATCAATTGATAATCTTTATAAACATAATGCAATTCAAGTAAGGTTAAGAAGCAGATTCGATCCTGGAGAACCTTTTGTAGGTCTAGTGAAATACCAAAAATATTGGTCGAATCATATATTTTGTTCTATTAAAAGATTTTTTAGACCAGAAAAGGCAAAAAAATTAATCGGAACTTCAATATACTCAATTCAAAATCCAGAAATTCGTCATCCCAAATATATAAAAAAACTAACAAATGGGTTTTATTTAATACCAAGCTCAACTTTAAATTGGGCTAATTTAGCGATTTTAGTTGATCGTGATAGTTATTTAAAAATTATCATAAAAAGGGCAGAAGAAACTAAATCGAAGAAAAATGTTAATGGTTTCAAAAATGTGGAAATTGAATTAAATAGCAATTGGTGGTCAGAAAATGATTTCAAAATCCTATTAGCTCCTGGTTTGTTTAAACATAATAGGCTATCGGATCGGGGTTATTAACCTGTCATTTTTATTATTTTTTCTTTTTATTTATTTGGAAGGCTCTTCCAACAGAAAGTGTGTTATCAGGTATATCTTTGTTGAAAGTGCTCCCAGCTCCCATTGTAACGTTTTCACCAATATTAATTGGAGCGATAATTGTTGAGTTAGAACCTACAAAGGAGTTTTTACCAATTTTTGTTTTATGTTTATTTTTTCCATCATAGTTACATGTTATAGTTCCAGCTCCAATATTTGTTGATGAACCGATTTCACAGTCACCAATATATGATAAATGGTTAACTTTTACCTCTTCTAAAAGTTTGCTTTTTTTAACTTCAACAAAATTGCCTATTTTAGAGTTTTTGCCTATTACGCTATTTTCCCTTATTCTTGCAAATGGGCCAATTATAGACCCTGTTTCTACTTTACATTTCTCTAAATGAGAAAAAGATTTGATTTCGACTGATGATTCAATAATAACATTTTGGCCAAAAACAACATTAGGATGTATTACAACATCTCGTCCAAATTTAGTGTCATGATTCATAAAAATAGTTTCAGGATCTATTAACTTAACACCTTTTAACATAGCGTTTTGTCTTAATAAATTTTGAGAAATTTTTTCTGCCGTTGACAAGTCAACTTGATTGTTTATTCCTAAAATTTCCGCCTCTTTTATTTCAATAAAAGATATTTTCTTATTTTCTTTATTTAAAATATTGACAAGATCAGTTAAGTAAAACTCTTTAGTAATTAAATTTTCTTGAATTTTGTTCAATTGATTTATTACTGAACTATGAATGGCCATTACACCGCCATTACAGAATTCTGAGTGGATATTTCTTAATTCAGCATCTTTTTGCTCTACAATTTCGATAGGTTCACATTTACTTGAAAATATAATTTTTCCATAGTTGTTTTTTTCAAATTTTTTAAATCCAGTTATTACAAGTTTAGTTTCATTATCAAAAGCCTTTATCACCCTTCTAAAAGTTTCAGCAGTTAAGAAAGGTGTATCTCCAAAACATATAAGTATTACACCTGTAAATTTTTTAAGCAAATTAGAAGCTTTTTTAACAGCATCACCAGTACCCTTTGGTACTTTTTGAACTACTGTTGCAAAATCATGACAAATTCCTTCGAATGCTTCACAATTTTCAGGGAGGACAATTATACATTTTTTTATGTTCGCTGACTTATTAGCGTCAATTACTCGCTCAAGCATTGTTTTTCCAGAAATTAAGTGTAATGGTTTAGGAATGTCTGAAAACATCCTACTACCTTTTCCAGCACTTAAAATTATTGAACAAACTTCCATAAAGGTGTTATATCTCTTAACATTGTAAATATAAAGCTTTAAAATTTTACAAATTATACCTTTATTAATTAATTTTTAAAAGAGGCTAAGTATGTGTGGTGTAGTTGCTGTTTTAGGTAAAGAAAATGCGAGCCAACTTGTTATTGAAGGACTAAAAAAACTTGAATATCGTGGTTATGATTCATCAGGTATTGCTTCTATTTCACAAAGTTTATTACAAACAATAAAATCTGAGGGTAAACTATTAGATTTGATTGAAAAGTTGGATAAATCAACGGAAGAAAAATTATATTTTGATAATTCTATAGCTTTAGGTCACACAAGATGGGCAACACATGGAAACGTAAGTTTTGAAAATGCCCATCCTTTAACAAGTGAAAATAAAATAGCTGTTGTACATAATGGAATAATAGAGAACTTTGAAATTTTGAAAAAAGACCTGATATCTCTAGGTTATAATTTTAGAAGTAAAACAGATACTGAGGTGTTACCTCATTTATTTATGAAATATATTAAAATGGGCAATGATCTTTTGGAAGCAGGCAGACTTGTGCTTAAAGACATTAAAGGTGCATTTGCTTTTGTTGCGATGAGTGTAGATTTCCCAAATCAACTATTTGTCTCAAGAAACTCATCCCCTTTAGCAATAGGGTTGGGAGATAATTCGAATTTTATAGGTTCTGATGCCCAATCTATAGATCATTTAACACAGAGAATAATTTATTTAGAAGACGGTGATCATGCATTATTAAAAATTAATAAGATTAGTATTTTTGATAAAAATTTTAAAAAAGTAAGTAGAAAAATAACTAATATTCAAGCTGAAATGGGTTTAATTACAAAAGGTGGCTACAAACATTTCATGGAAAAAGAGATATTTGAGCAACCAGTAGTTTTGCCACAAACTTCATCAAGTTTTATTAAAAATAATTCTGAAATAACGATTGACCTTGATAAATTAGGTTTTGAAAACAAAAAAACCTTAATTATTTGCGCTGCAGGTACAAGTTATTATGCAGGAATGGTAGGTAAATATTGGATTGAACAAATTGCTGATATACCTGTCATTGTTGATCTTGCTTCAGAATATAGATATAGAAAACCATCGATTTTTGGTCAGAGTTCAATGCTAGTTATTTCCCAATCTGGGGAAAGTTTAGATACTTTAATGGCATTGAGATATGGAAAAAAATTAGGTCTTAAAACAAATGCAATTGTAAATGTAGAAGGAAGTACTATTGATAGAGAAGTTGACTATAGTCTCTATACAAGTGTTGGACCAGAGATAGGTGTTGCAAGTACAAAATCTTTTACATCCCAACTTGTTATTTTATTTTTAATAGCTGTTGCTTTAGGTAAAAAGTTTAACAACTTGAAAACTCCACAAATTAAAAAAAAATGTCAATTTATGAATTTGTTACCTAATGCTATTGTCAATATGTTGGAAACAGAAAATCAAATTAAATTAATTGCTAAAAACATTAAAAATTCAAAGAGTGTGATTTTTCTAGGTAGGGGTGTGTTGTATCCTCTAGCTTTGGAAGGTGCATTAAAATTGAAAGAAATAAGCTATATTCATGCAGAGGGATTTGCTGCAGGTGAAATGAAACATGGTCCAATTGCACTTATAGAAGATAATGTTCCAGTCATAATGTTTTTAGTATCAGATGGCAATGAAGACAAAGCGATCAGCAATTTACAAGAAGCTTATTCTAGAGGAGCAAAAATTATTTTAATTGCGGATAAAAAATGTATTGATAAAGCAACTTTTGCGCATTTTACAGTTGAAATAGTTGAATTTGAAAATGAATTTAAATCTTTGTTGTCTCCCTTATTGATGTCTATTCCTGCTCAGTTGTTAGCTTATCACGTTGCTAAGGAAAGAGGCACTGATGTAGATCAACCAAGGAATTTAGCAAAGTCAGTGACAGTGGAATAATTCCAACTGATGAAATAACTTTACCCCAATATACGCATTACTTGTGTTTTACTGTAACCTTAAGAACAAACAAGTTTGCGATAAAACAAAATCAAAAATATTCAGCAGAACAAGAAAAATTATTTCTAAAAATTAAATCATTGCATCAATCTGGATTGGGTTACAGAAAAATTGCACATAAACTTAATACAGAAAATATTACAACGTACAAAGGTAAGAAGTGGGAGAGTAATAATGTTTATTCAATTCTTAAAAGACACAAAGAAAGAGAAGAACGAATAATGTTCATTAATATGGAATATAAACCAGTATGGGGTAAAATGGTTGTTAAATTGGAGAAGGATGTATAATAAAGTTACTTGCAATACTTCATCGCTTTAATATAATTTTAAAATAAACAGTGGGGTGCCAAAATGAGTAATATGAAAAAATGGGAATATACATCTGTATATGTAAACAGAGAAGATTATATCAAGGGTTTATTAGGAAAGTCTTTTAAACCAGATAAATTTAATACATTACTAAATGAATTTGGTTCTGAAGGTTGGGAACTTGTTGGTGTTGCATTTAATGATGGTGCAGGTGGTAATTCAGTTTTAGCATTCAAAAGGGAACTTGAATAAATCTCTTAGTTAATATGAACATTTATGTTTCATCGGTAAAATAAAAGTTCATTCTATTTCATCAGTTCAATTTACTCGGTGACCGTGGAGTGAGTGAGAACAGTCTTTTCTTTACTAAAAAAACCTTAATTAGATACATTTGTTTCAATGTTAAAGTAAGATTTAACAACCTTATATCAGAGCAAAATCCTAATAAATTTTCCAAAAAACAACATTCTCGTTACAGATTAATAAAGACACTTCATGCAAATGGTTTAGGTTATCGAAGGATTTCGGCATATTTAAATGAAAAAGGTTTTACCACTGAAAATGGTCATGGTTGGAAACCTAATTATGTATATTCTGTATTAAAGAGATACAAAGAAAGAGAAGATAGAATTAAACATAGAAATAAAAAATATAAACCTATATTTTCAAAAATGTGGGAAGAATATGAAAATTAAATTAACTTTACTTTAATTAACAAGTTAATATGCTTTAATTATGAAAATAATTTATCTCATTGTAATTTTTGTAAGTTTTTTTGGTTGTAAAACTAATGACAATTTGAACGTGAATCTTAGAGAACAGATATCGATTAATTCTTTTCCAGACCCATGCATATTTTATTGTGATAATAAAAATAAATCGTCACCTTGGAATTTTCATGCAGATTTTGAAGATAAATCGTGGAGGGCAAAACTTTCTCCAAATGATAAAGGAATGGGATGGATTCCCTTTAAAATAATAGAAGAGGATGGAAATAAATTTTTATCAGTAACTGTAAAAAAAGGTTGGAATTCTGATAAAGGTTACAAAAATAAACCAACTGAGCGTTCTGAACTTCAAACATCTAAACGTCAATCTTTTGGGAAAGAAGTTTGGTATGGTTTTAAAATAAAAAAACCAAGTGATACAAAACTTATTTATGATAGAACTTTGATATCTCAATTAAAACAGCAAACGAGAACTAACCCCAACCCAATGGTAAGTATTAAACAACGTTCACCAAACAATTCTATTATTGCTTTATCTGTGTGTGGGAAAGCAGGGGGCGTTGGCGGACGTGAAATAGGTGGGTTATACGTTATTTCGAAAGATTATACTGATACAATTAACCTTTCTTGCAGAAATAAACTTATTGAAGCAAGATATAAAATGAGGAATAAAGATGTTTTTGATAAATTATTAAGTACAGACTGGAAGACTGTTGTGATTGGAACATACATTACAAATACTGATAAAGGTTTTATAAAATTATTTTTAAATCAAAAACCTATTTTCGAGTACGAAGGTCCAACCTATGGATGGTCTAGTGTTGTGGGTTCTTATGTTAGAATAGGTATCTATAGGAATGGGTATCGTTATGGAGGGCATCCCCCGCAAACCTTGCATTACGATGATTTTGTAATTGGAAGTAAAGAGGATGTTTCTAAAATTCTCTGGAAGTAAATTTTTAATGTTCAACCAAGCAAATTTGCATCAGCATTAACTGTTGAATGATGGGGTTAGGTGGTATTTAGACAACCCTAATATTCAAGTTTTTATTTCATTTACAGTTAGAATTAAGGCATCACATCTCAACAAAATTAGATATTCTACTTACCAACAAGAACTGTGGGAAATTATTAGAGAAAAACACAAGTTTGGACTAGGTTATCGCAGGATTTCCTCTTGGTTGAATAAACATGGATACAAAACACCTAGAGGACATGAGTTTAAAAATACTCATGTCTTTTTCCATTCTTAAGAAAAAACAAATTGCTGATGAAAGAATGGAGAAGAGATATGAACCCACAATTCAAAATTTGAGACTAGAGTTGAAACGAATTAGAGTATGTTAAAA
>QBZS01000038.1:0-11799 GCA_003279355.1 SAR116 cluster bacterium AG-335-N04 | reverse complement strand
TTTTATTAATACCTGCAACAATTATAGGTTTCATGAGTGTGGCATCAGCAGCTCCTGATGCCGAAACAGCATATATTTTTAATTCATTCTCTTTTCTTGTCCATGGTTTTCTAGTAATGCTTATGGCCGCTGGTTTCTGCATGCTTGAAACTGGATTAGTTAGAGCTAAAAATGCTGTTGTACAATGTGCCAAAAACATAGGTTTATATTCAATAGCAGGTATAATGTTTGCAGTTGTTGGTTATAACTTGATGTATATGGATGTATCTGGCTTTATGGGTTCGTTTGCAATCTGGAGTCCTGGTGATGGTGAAACTTTTGGTGGAGAAAATGACGCAACATACTCATCGAGTTCAGATTGGTGGTTTCAAATGGTTTTCTGTGCAACTGCTGCTTCAATCGTTAGTGGTGCGGTTGCTGAAAGAGTGAAATTAAAAGCATTTTTGATTTTTGTGGTCGTTCTCTGCGGATTTATTTATCCAATTCAAGGATCTTGGTCCTGGGGTGGAGGATATTTAAGTGAAGCAGGATTCCTTGATTTTGCAGGTTCATCAATCGTTCATGGCGTTGGTGGTTGGGCTGCATTGACTGGCGCAATTATACTAGGTGCAAGAAAGGGTAAATACTCAGATGATGGTAGTGTTAACCCTATGCCTGGTTCCAATTTACCACTAGCTACATTAGGTACATTTATTTTATGGTTCGGTTGGTTTGGTTTTAATGGTGGTTCTCAACTAGCTATGGGAAGTGGTGCTGATGTTGCAGCTATTTCTAATATTTACATAAACACTAACTTAGCCGCAGCTGGTGGTGTAGTGGTAGCACTTATACTTACAATGATGTTTTACAAAAAAACTGATTTGACCATGGCGTTAAACGGCGCATTAGGTGGTTTAGTTGCAATTACAGCAGAGCCTTTAGCTCCATCTCCAATGTTAGCAATATTTATAGGGGCAGTCGGTGGCGTTATAGTTGTGTTAACTATCCCATTACTCGACAAATTGAAAATAGATGATGTCGTAGGCGCTATACCTGTTCACCTATTTGCAGGTATATGGGGGACTATAGCCGTAATATTATCAAACTCAGATGCAACTTTAGGCGCCCAATTATACGGAATATTTGCAATTGGAGCATTTACAATAATTGCATCCGGTATAGTTTGGTATATTATTAAATTTACGGTAGGTATTCGGGTTTCTGAGGAAGAAGAACTTGAAGGTGTAGATTTAGCAGAAGTTGGTATGGAAGCATATCCAGATTTTAAAAAATAAAATATAATTATTAAAAAAAAGGAGGAAGCAATTCCTCCTTTTTATATTCCCAACGATCCATAACTCTGTGCTACCCTTTTAATGGAAACAATCATAGCAGAAGTCCTTAAATCCGGTATTTTTTTATTAGTGTTCCATACATTACTAATTACATTGTATGTTTCAATCATAGTATCTTCTAATCCAGATCGAACTAGATCTAACTCAGATAAACCTTGAATAGATTTTGATTTAAATTCTGAAGGAAATTCTTTTCCTGTCATTCTTTCAATTCCACTGATAAGTGCAGAAACTTGATTTTCTTGAGCCCTTCTTTGCAATCTCCCCAACCTTATTCTGCTCAAATTTTTAATCCATTCAAAATAGCTTACTGTAACACCACCTGCATTAGCATATAAATCTGGTATTATTATTACACCTCGTTTGTTTAGTATCTCATCAGCACTTGATGATACGGGGCCATTTGCAGCTTCTACAATAAGGGGTACTTTGATACGATTAGCATTTTCTTCATTAATAACTAATTCCATAGCTGCCGGTATTAAAATATCTGCTTCTTCCTCTAGTATTTCAGCTCCAGCTTCAGTAAAACCATTAAAACCCTTGATTGTACCTTTTACAATAAGATGTTTTTTCAAAGATGAAATATCTATTCCTTTATGATTAACAATTGATCCGTCACGTTCAATTACGTGTGTAACTTTTGCACCATCCTCATCGGACAAAAACTTTGCTGCATAATACCCAACGTTCCCTAGACCTTGTACAATTATTCTTTTTCCTTTTAATCCAGGAGTCAAACCTGTTTTTTTAACATCGTTATCGTTTTGAAAAAATGCTTTTAGAGCAAACTTCACCCCCCTTCCTGTGGCTTCAGTTCTTCCAGAAATACCTCCTTTATTTACAGGCTTTCCAGTAACGCAAGCCCATGCATTAAGATCTGTTGGATTTAGTCTACGAAACTCATCTGCCATCCAAGCCATTTCACGTTCTCCAGTACCAACATCAGGAGCTGGTACGTTTTGGGATGGGTGTATTAAGTCTCTTTTAGCTAATTCTTGGGTGAACCGTCTTGTTATCCTTTCCAGCTCTTTTTCGGACCATTTTTTTATGTTAATTATAAGGCCACCTTTTGAGCCACCAAAGGGAACTTCGACTAAAGCGCATTTATAGGTCATCAATGCAGCTAAAGCCTCAACCTCTTCTTGATTTACAGCTAAGTCGTATCTTATACCGCCTTTAACAGGTTCAAAGTGATCAGAGTGAACAGAACGAAAACCAGTGAATGTATGAACTGTACCTCTTAACCTTACTCCAAATCTTACTACGTAAGTAGCATTAGCAAGCATTATTTGATTAGCTAAATCTTCAGAAAAAGCTTCTGAACCATCAATTTTTTGAATATATCGAATTGCTTTTTTAAAATTAACTTCAATTGAATTTAGAAATGCATCGCTGGCCATTATTTTTTCAACCCTTGCGGATTGCCCCTTACTAAGTTTAAAGAATATATAAAAACCCAGAAATAACCTTTACATAAAAAGAAAAAAGTTAAAAGAAGTAAGACTTAGCTATTTTAAACTTGAAAAAAATTAAATTTTATTCATTTTAAAATCTTGTATAAAAATATAAACACCTAAATAAGATTATAATAGTTAGGAAAGAATATGTTTTCAAATTTAAAAGCTGCAATTCAAAAAGTTACTTCTAAAGATATAAAAGTAGATGAATACCTAGGAGAAGATGTTCAAGCAGTAATAGTCTTATTACTAGAAGCCTGTCAAATTGACGGAGAGACTGATAAAGTTGAAATCGGTTACATCACAAATTTATTAATTAATAAATTTAACTTCACACAAATTGAGGCTGAAGAAAACATTAAAAAAGCTCTAGAAAATAGTAATGAACGAGTTGAAATATTTTCTCAAATAAAAGTAATTTTAAATGAAATGGACCACAATGAAAGAATTGAAGTAATAGAAATGATGTGGGGAGTAATATTGTCAGATGGAGTTATTGACGATTTTGAAGCCAATCTGATGCGTCGTATGAACGGTCTTTTATATATTTCTGGTATAGAAAGTGCTGAAGCAAAAGAAAGAGCATCAAATCAATTTAAATAAAATTTATACGTGTGAATAAAATAAAGTTATGTTTTAATCTAATAGAATTTGTTAAAGGAGCTTTATTTACATGTTTTTTCATTCAATGAACTTTTCTATTGGTAAGGATAACGAAGTATTAAGAGATACTGTTTATAAGTTTGCACAAAATGAAATAGCTCCAATCGCAAATCAAATTGATAAAGAAAACTCTTTTCCTAATCATCTGTGGAAAAAGTTTGGTGACCTTGGCTTATTAGGAATTACTGCATCGTCAGAATATGGGGGAAGTGACATGAGTTATTTAGCCCATTGTATTGCTATAGAAGAAATAAGTAGAGCGAGTGCTTCGGTAGGTCTCTCTTATGGCGCTTTTTCAAACTTATGTGTAAATCAAATTAATAGAAACGGAAATGAGGAACAAAAACAAAAATATTTACCTGAGCTTTGTTCTGGCGAAAAGGTTGGAGCCTTAGCTATGAGTGAAAGTGGATCTGGGTCTGACGTTGTTTCAATGTCTCTTCATGCAGAGAAACAAGGTAATAAAACGTATTTACTTAATGGATCCAAAATGTGGATTACAAATGGACCTGATGCTGATACTTTAGTGGTATATGCTAAAACTAATCCCTCAAAAGGATCAAAAGGTATTACAGCTTTTATAATAGAAAAAACAATGACAGGTTTTTCTACTGGAAAAAAATTAGATAAATTAGGCATGAGAGGTTCTAATACTGCTGAACTTATTTTTGAAAACTGTCCTGTTCCTGAAGAAAATATTCTTGGCGAAGAAGGAAATGGAGCAGCTATTTTAATGAGCGGCTTGGACTATGAAAGGGTTGTTCTTGCTGCGGGACCTTTAGGAATTATGGCAGCGGCAATGGATGTAGTTGTTCCTTATATTCATGAAAGGAAACAATTTGGAAAGTCAATTGGTGAATTTCAAATAATGCAAGGTAAAATAGCTGACATGTATACGACTATGAACGCTTGTAGATCTTATGTTTATGAAGTGGCTAAAGCATGTGACAGAGGAGAAACTACTAGAAAAGATGCTGCTGGTTGTATTTTGTATTCTGCAGAAAAGGCCACTCAAATCGCTCTTGAAGCAATTCAGGCACTAGGCGGAAATGGATATACTAATGATTTTTCAGCTGGAAGGTTGCTTAGGGACGCTAAATTGTACGAAATTGGAGCAGGGACTTCCGAAATCAGAAGGATGTTGATTGGTAGAGAATTGTTTTCGGAAACTATATAGATGACAAAACTAAAATCTCAAATAAACGTAAAAGGTACAAACTTTCAAAAAAACAAAAAAAAACTCGAAGTTGATCTTAAATTAACCCGAAAAGCTGTTGATTTTGCAATGAACGGTGGTGGTCACAAATTAAATGAGCGCCATCAAAAACGGGGGAAAATGTTACCTAGACATAGGGTATCAAAGCTTTTAGATCCAGGAAGTTCATTTTTAGAAATAGGGTTAACTGCAAGTTATAATATGTACGATAATGCTTGTCCTTCTGGTGGAATAATAACTGGAGTAGGTCAAATTCATGGTATAGACGTAATGGTTATATGTAATGACTCAACTGTTAAGGGCGGAACCTACTATCCTATAACTGTAAAAAAACATCTTCGGGCTCAAGAAGTAGCTCTGGAAAATAAATTACCTTGTATTTACTTGGTTGATTCTGGCGGGGCCAACCTACCAAACCAAGATGAAGTTTTTGCCGATAGAGAACATTTTGGAAGAATTTTTTTTAATCAAGCTAACATGTCCTCAAAAAATATACCTCAAATTGCAGTTGTTATGGGAAGTTGTACAGCAGGTGGAGCATATGTCCCGGCAATGTCAGACGAAACTATAATCGTAAAAAATCAAGGAACTATTTTTTTAGCAGGGCCACCATTAGTTAAAGCTGCAACAGGCGAATTAACCAATGCAGAAAATCTTGGTGGAGGCGAGGTTCATACAAAAATTTCTGGTGTTGCCGATTATCTTGCTGATAATGATGAACATGCTCTAGCTATAGCCAGACAATGTGTAAAAAACTTAAATATAAAAAAGAAGAATGAAAATCTTTCAAATTTTGAACTACCACTTTATGACCCTCAAGAACTTCTAGGAATAGTCCCTGCAGATAACAAAACATCTTATAACGTTAAAGAAATAATAATGAGAATTTTTGATGGATCTGAATTTGACGAATTTAAACATAATTTTGGTAAAACTTTAGTAACTGGTTTTGCAAAATTAAAAGGACAAACTTGCGGTGTAATAGCTAATAACGGAGTTTTGTTTTCTGACAGCTCCCTGAAAGGTACACACTTTATTTCATTATGTAGTCAAAGAAAAGTTCCATTAATTTTTTTACAAAATATCACAGGCTTCATGGTAGGAGAAAATGCAGAACATGGAGGAATTGCAAAAAATGGCGCGAAACTAGTTAACGCAGTTGCAACTTCTAAAGTTCCAAAAATCACACTCTTAATAGGTGGAAGCTTTGGAGCAGGTAATTATGGAATGTGTGGCAGAGCTTTTGCACCAAGATTTTTATGGACTTGGCCTTGTTCAAGAATATCGGTAATGGGTGGGGAGCAAGCTGCAAGTGTTTTAGCTCAATTAAAGAAGAACAACACACTTAAAGCTAATGGTGAATGGAATAAAAAAATTGAGGATAAATTTAAACAGCCAATATTAGAGCAATTTAATAATCAATCACACCCTTTATACGCCTCTGCTCGTATGTGGGATGATGGAATTATAGATCCTACCAAAACACGTGATATTTTAGCCGCAAGTATTAGCATTACAATGAACCAAAATATTGAAGACACTAAATTTGGTATTTTTAGAATGTAGTAAGATAGAAATGTCTGTTCCAAAAATAAAAAAACTATTAATTGCAAATCGAGGTGAAATTGCCTGTAAAATTATAAGATGTGCAAGAAAAATGAAGATTCCTACTGTTGCAATTTATTCAGACGAAGATGTCAACTGTATTCATACAAAGCTTGCAGATGAAGCAATCAACATACCAGGATCACTAGTTTCTGAAACTTACATGAATAGTGAAGTAATTATTAAAATTTGCAAAAAGTATAAAATTAACGCAATTCATCCCGGTTACGGACTTCTGTCTGAGAATGCTGATTTTGTAAAAATGGTTGAAAATAATAACCTTATCTTTATAGGCCCTAGTAGCAAAATTGTAAGAAATATGGGTGAAAAGGATAAAGCTAAATTAATTATGGAAAAAGCAGGAGTTCCAGTTGTTCCAGGGTACCACGGGAAAATTCAAGGGAAAAAATTTCTAGAGCAAACTGCTAAAAAAATTGGTTACCCAATTTTAATAAAAGCTCGTGCCGGTGGTGGTGGTAGAGGCATGAGAATTGCTGAAACTTCAACAAATTTTTTATCTGCACTAGAAGAAGCTTCTAGTGAAGCAAAAACAAATTTTAAGGATAAAAAATGTTTACTTGAAAAGTATATTCCAAAGGCACGTCATATTGAAATTCAAATTTTCGGTGATAAGTATGGTAATGTAATACATCTATTTGATAGAGATTGCTCCTTGCAAAGACGCCAACAAAAAATAATAGAAGAAGCTCCTTGTCCAGAAATAAATAATGACATTAGAACTTTTCTAGGTGATTTGTCTGTGAAAGCAGCAAAATCAATTAAATATGAAGGGGCAGGCACTATAGAATTTATTGCTGATATTGAAAACGGCATTGATAAAAATAAAATTTACTTTATGGAGATGAATACAAGAATTCAAGTTGAACACTCAGTCACTGAAGCTGTAACTTCAACCGACTTAATTACATGGCAACTTGAAATTGCCAACGGCAACAAAATTTCTAAATCACAAAAAGACATAATTTTAGAGGGATGGTCCATTGAATCAAGATTATATGCAGAAAATGTAAGTAATAATTTTTTACCTCAAAGCGGCTTAATACATCATCTTATTTTTCCTAAAATGTCAAAACATCCAAACTGTATTCTAGAAACAGGTACGCAAGAAGGAGATTATATTACTCCATTTTATGACCCAATGATTGCAAAAATTATTTCATTTGGAAAAGATAGAAATGAAGCGATCAAATACCTTGAGAATTTTCTTATTGAAATTGAAATTGGAGGTATAAGAACAAATTTAAATCTACTTAAAAAATTAATTACCAATAAAAATTTCATTAAAGGAAATATTGACACTAAGTTTGTAGAAAATAATTTAAAGGACTTTATTGATGATGAGTTTAATCCATATTACGTAGCTCTTGCTGGGCTTATTATTTTTAATGAAACTATATCTAGACAACAATCAAATTGGTATATGTGGAAACCAAGTGAGTACCCATTAAATATAACTATTCAAGATAGAATCCAACAATTAAAAATTTGTCAGAGAAACTTGAATGAGTGTGAAATTAAGTTAAATAACCTCAAGTATTTGTTCATTTCTATAAAGATGCATAAATCTTCACTTAAAGCTACATTAAATGGTCAAGATTTAGACATTAATTACAAATTAATTACAGATAAACATACTAATGATAAATTTTTTACAATATTCGCTAAAGACATTACTTATGAAGCTATTGTATTAGATCCTTTAAGGCCTCGAGAAAACAGAGAAGAATTTTCAGAAGATGATATAATAGCTCCAATGCATGGACTAATAAAATTTAATAAAATTAGAGAAAACTCAAAGGTAAAAAAAGATGACGTCTTGTTAAATTTAGAAGCAATGAAAATGGAATATTCACTTAATTCACCACGTGATGGTATTATAAATAAAATTTATGTTAAAAATGGCCAACAGGTTACTGAAAAAATGAAACTTTTAAGTTTAAAAAAATAACATGTCTCAACGGTTAAAAAAATGAATAATTTTATTAATATTTTTGAAATGAGCCCCCGAGATGGGCTTCAAAATGAAAAGAATTTCATTTCTACTGAAGATAAAATAAAATTTATAAATAAACTATCTAGTTGTGGTTTTAAAAAAATAGAAACATCTAGTTTTGTTAGTCCTAAATGGGTTCCTCAATTATCTGACGCTTTAGAAGTCTTTAGAGGTATCAATAGAACAGAGGAAATAAAATATACAGCGTTAACTCCTAACGAGAAGGGATTTGACAATGCTTTAGAAGCAAAAGTGGATGAAGTAGCAATTTTTACCGCCGCTTCAGAAACATTTAACAAAAAGAATACCAATTGTGATATTAATACAAGCCTAAATCGATTTAAGCCAATTATCCAAAAAGCTAAGCTAAATAAAGTTCCTGTTAGAGGTTACATTAGTTGCATTTCTCATTGTCCATATGAAAATTATGTTGATCCAAAAAAAGTTGGAAAAATAGCTAATAACTTAATAAAAATGGGTTGTTATGAAGTTTCTCTTGGAGACACAACTGGAAAAGGAAGTTCAGAACAAACGTCAAAAGTTATTGCAGAATGTTTGCGATTTTTAACACCTGATAAATTAGCTGGTCATTTTCATGATACATTTCGATATGCATTAAATAACATAAAAATTTCTTTAGAATACGGAATTAAAACCTTTGATTCTTCAATTGGTGGACTAGGTGGATGTCCATATTCACCAGGTGCGAAAGGCAATGTTTCTACAGAAAAAGTAAATGATTTATTACTATCAATGGGATATGAGACTAATCTTAATATCGCAAAAATTAAAGAATGTAATAAGATTGCTTTAAACCTTAAAGAGCACGGAAGCTATGAATAAAAACACAAAACAAACAATCATTATAGAAAAAAATGATAATGGCGTTTCTAAAATAATATTAAATCAACCTGAAAAACACAATGCTTTATCACCGATAATGATTAAAGAACTCTCAGAAAGCTTTAATGAATTAAAAAAAGACCCCAATACAAAAGTTTTGATTATATCTGCAAAAGGAAAATCTTTTTGCGCTGGTGGTGATTTAGACTGGATGAAGGAACAAATATTTTCAGACAGAAAAACAAGAATTGAAGAAGCTCGAAAATTGGCCGATTTATTATATCAAATGTACCAATTTCCTAAACCTCTCATAGCACAAGTAGAAGGAAATGCGTTTGGTGGAGGAATAGGTATTATTTCTGTTTGTGATGTTGCTATATCTATAGAAAATATTAAGTTAGCTTTGACAGAAGCGAAGCTTGGATTAATACCAGCTACAATTAGTCCTTATGTTATTTCGAAAATTGGATCAAGTAATGGCATAGATTTATTTACAAGTGCCCGTACCTTTTATCCTCCAGAAGCAAAAAATATAGGATTAATCAAATCTTTTTGTAACGAAGAAAGTATAGACAACATTATTAACGAAGAAGCACATTCTATTCTCATAAATGGTCCCTCGGCAGTAACAGAGTCAAAAAATCTTGTAAGAAACTTATCTTCTAAAATTGACGAAAATACTATTAAATTTACAGTTGAAGCCCTGGCAGATGTATGGGAAAATCCAGAATCTATTGAAGGTATTAATGCATTCTTTGAGAAAAGAAAACCAAATTGGATAATGGAGAAATAAATGGCTAATATATTAAAACAAGGCCAAAAACAAAATTTAACAAAATTAAATCTTGAGTATAGCGGTAAGAAGGATGGTGAAGACCAAGTCAAAAATTATTTAAATATTGTTAATGAGAAAATCGGTTTTATACCAAACGTACTTGCTGCATTTGCAAAATTTCCAAAACAATTTGAAGGTTTTACTAAATTATATAATTCTTTAATGTTAGGTGAGTCTGGTTTAACAAAATTAGAAAGAGAAATGATTGCAGTTACAGTCTCATCAGAAAACCATTGTTTCTACTGTTTGGTAGCACATGGATCTGCAGTTAGAGAACTCTCAAATGATCCTCAATTAGGAGAACGAATAGCTGCAAATTTTAGATCTGCAGAACTACCAAAGAAACAACTTGAATTGCTTAATTTTACTAGAAAGTTAACCAGAGACCCATCAGAGATATCTGAAAGCGATAGAACGAAGTTAAGAGAAGTAGGATATACTGATAGAGATATTTGGAATATAAGCGCTATAGTTGGTTTGTTTAACATGACTAATAGATTAGCTTCTGCAACTGAAATGGAGCCCAACGACAACTATCATAATATAGCAAGATAAATTTTATGTCCTTTAATCTAAACCAAACACAGTTATCAATTATTGATTCAGTTCAAAATATTATGAAAAACTTTGACGATGATTACTGGCTTCAATGTGATAAAGAAAATAAATTTCCTCATAAATTTTATGAAGAGATAGCTAGTGGAGGATGGTTAGGTATATGTATGCCCAAGCAGTTTGGTGGTACTGCGTTAGGTGTAAGTGATGCATCTATTTTTATGCAAAAAGTTTCTGAAACTGGTGGCGGCATGGCAGCAGCCTCTTCCATACATATAAATATTTTTGGGCCACATCCAATTGTAGTCTATGGTAATAATGAGCAAAAAGAAAAATGGCTTCCCCCTCTAATTTCAGGAAAAGAAAAAACTTGTTTTGGAGTAACAGAACCAGACGCTGGATTGGACACAGGTAAATTAAAAACATTTGCAAAAAAAATTAATGATGGGTATCTGGTTAATGGACAAAAGATTTGGACATCAACAGCTAAAATTGCTGATAAAATCCTCTTATTGGCAAGAACTATTCCCGTTGAGGAATGCAAAAAGAATACTGATGGCCTGACTTTATTTTATACTGAATTAGATAGAAAAAAAATTGATGTTAAAGAAATTTCAAAAATGGGCCGAGCAGCCGTAGATAGTAACCAAATATTTATTGATAATCTAGAGGTCCCTGATTTTGATAGAATAGGTGAAGAAGGCAAGGGATTTAAATATATACTTGATAGCCTTAATCCAGAAAGAATATTAATTGCTGCTGAGGCATTAGGTATAGGAAAAAATGCCTTATCAAGAGCTGTAAAATATGCAAGTGACAGAGTTGTCTTTAACAGACCTATTGGTAAAAATCAAAGTATTCAACATCCATTAGCAGAAAATTGGATTGAGTTAGAAGCGGCAGAACTACTTATTGCAAAAGCTGCACACCAATACGATAATGGACAAAATGCAGGTGGAATGGCAAATGCTGCAAAATTCTTTGCAGCTGAAGCTGGTTTTAAGGCTGCCACTCAAGCAGTGATCACTCTTGGAGGAATGGGTTATGCGAAAGAATATCATGTGGAAAGATTATTAAGAGAATCTTTAATTCCAAAATTAGCTCCTGTAAGCGCTCAAATGATTTTGAACTATATTTCAGAACGTGTGCTCGGATTACCAAAATCATATTAAATAAAAAAAGTGAATAAATGACATATCAAAACAATATTATCGTTCCTGCCTTAAATGGCATAAAAGTTTTAGACCTTACAAGGGTTCTTGGGGGGCCATACG